>JBBJOU010000058.1:0-9430 GCA_037724305.1 Acidimicrobiales bacterium | reverse complement strand
GCGGCGACGGCGAGAGCACCGCAGGCGGCCGCCATCGTGGTCCCGGAGGCGTGTCCGATCCGCCGGAGCAGCCGATGGCGACCCAACAACATCGTGTTGTCGAAGTTGGCCACCGAGGGGTGCGCCAGGCCCGCCTCCGTGCCGATCGCGACCTCGGTGCTCAAGCCCCGGACGGTGGAGGTCACCGGCGCGCAGATGACCGAGTGCAGCAGGCGGCCCATCGGGTCCCGGGTCAACACCAGCACGGGTCGCCGCTTGTCGCCCGGCACGTCGGCGAACCAGACCTCGCCTCGCCGGGCCACCGGTGCCGGCGTCACGGCTCCCCGCCGTAGAGCACGTCGTAGTCGACGTCGTCGTCGTCGAGATCGAGCTCGACGGGGAGATCGCCCACCGCCAGCTCGGCAGCGCTCAGCGGGACCGCGGAGTAGGCGGCGACATCCCGACGGAGCTCCTCGATGCTGATGAGCCGGTCGAGCGCGGCATCGACGGCCTCCGACATGGAACCCGCGCCGATGAGCGCCTGCACCCTGGCCACCTTTTCCCGGTCCAGAGTGATCGTCGTGTTCCGGCGGGCCATGTCGAGGACACTACCGCGCACGGTACGAGGGTCCATACGGCTCTCCTTGCTCGTGCCCGCACGACCGGCTCGACCAGGGTGACGTCACCCCGCTCGGTGTCGACGAGACGAGCTCCTGGCGGGCGAGCTGAACCAGCTCAGTTCAGTGCTTCCGGCGGCGCCGGCGGGACGGGCGCTGGTGGGCGGCGAAGCGGTCGCGGATCTGCGCTCGACGCTCCTGGAGCTCACGGTAGGTCAAGGCGTCGGCATGCTCGTCGAGGCCGACGGCGGCCTTGAACCCGGTCATGTCGAGCTCCCAGGCATCGGCGGCCATACCGAGCTCGGCGGCCAGACGCTCGCCGTGCTTGGTGGCGAAGTGCATGGAGACGGTGGCGATCTCGGCGAAGATGTCGAGGTCGGGGGCCAGGGTGGCGATGGCGCCATCGAGGAACACCATGTTCTTGACGAAGAGCATGAGCTCCTTGGGCATGCGGGCGCCGTAGCCCAGCAACGCCTTCACCGTGCGCTGCACCTCGCCCAGGAGCTCCTCACTCGACAGTTGGGTCGGGTCGATCGGCGGCCGGTCGAGACCGAGCTCGGCGATCACCGCCGCCAGGTCGGTGTCGGCCGGGAGGGCCCCGAGGTCGCGCAGGGCGGCGAGCTGGCCGTCGAGGTCGTTCATCGACGCGGAGGCCAGCAGCCCGAGGAAGGCGCGTCGCTTGGGTTCGCTGAGCCGGCCGGTGATGCCGAAGTCGAGCAGGGCGGTGCGGCCGTCGGGTTGGACGAAGAGGTTCCCGCCGTGCAGGTCGCCGTGGAAGATGCCGTGGATCAGGGCGCCCTCCATGAAGCCGACCAGGCCGGTGCGCACCACGCCGTAGGTGTCGACGCCGGCGGCCTGCATGCCGGCCACGTCCTCGAACTTGAAGCCGCTGAGGCGCTCCATCACCAGCATCCGGCGGGTGACGAGGGTCGGGTGGGGGCGGGGGATCACGTAGCCCCGCTGGTCGAGCTCGGCGAAGGTGCGGGCGACGTCGAGCATGTTCTCGGCCTCGAGGCGGAAGTCGAGCTCCTCGGTGATGGTCTCGGCGAACAGCTCCACGAGCGCCGGCGGGTTGGCGAGGGCGGACACGGGGATGCGCCCGACGAGGAAGGGGGCGAGCCAGGCCATGACCTGCAGGTCGCGGTGCACGCGCTGCTCGACGGTGGGGCGTTGGACCTTCACCACCACCTCGGGGCCGTGCACGAGCGTCGCCACGTGCACCTGGGCGATGGAGGCGGCGGCCAACGGGGCCTCGTCGAAGCGCTCGAAGACCAGCTCCAAGCGGCAGCCGAGCTCCTCCTCGACCACCCGGCGGACCACCGGCCACGGCTCGGCGGGCACCTGGTCACGGCAGCGCTTGAACTCGGTGACCAGATCGTCGGGGAAGATGCCCTCGCCCGAGGAGATGATCTGGCCGAGCTTGATGTAGGTGGGCCCGAGGTGTTCGGCGGCGATGCGGAGCCGGCGCGACAGATCGCCGATGGACCCGGCGCCGCCCTGGCGTCGCCGTCCGAGGGCAGCCCAGAGGCCGAGGGCGCCGCCGATGTGGCGGGCGGTGGTGAGCACCCGGGCGCCGGGCGGGACCGTGCGGGGCCGGGTGAGCGTCGGCAGCTCGGCCCGCACCCGGGCCCGCACGCCGTCGATCCCCGTCCGCCACGGCATCGCCGCCGGGTCGACCACCCACGGGCCGTGGTCGGTGAACGAGCCGAGCTCGAGGTCGGTGGCGGGGGCCGGGGGCACGCCGTCGAGTCTGGCAGCGGGGTGGTCCGTACGCGCCTTCGAGGGGCCGGTCAGCCCTTCGACACCCGCGCCATGCGCCGGACGGCCTCCCGGGCGAGGGCGGCGCGCTCGGCGGGGGTGCCGTCGCGCTCGATGAGGTCCTGAGCCGCCTCGAGCACCATGCGCGAGAAGTTGTAGGCGAGCAGGGTCCCGGTGGTCTCGACCAGGAGGCGCAGCGACGCCACCAGGCGATCGGCCTCGGCCTCGGCGGGCAGGCCCTGCTCGAGCAGCGGGTCGCGGACGTAGCGGCTGAACAGGGCGACCGCGCCTTCGGCGACCTCGCGGGAGGCGGCGATCTGCACGTCGGCGACGGCCATGAAGTCCTCCATGGGTACGCCGGTGCCGATGAGGGCGAGGAGGGCTCGCACCGCCTCGACGTCGGCGGCGGTGTAGGTGTCCTCGCCGGCGGGACCAGGACGGGGTCGGAGCACGCCGGACGCCTCGAACGAACGGAGCACGGCGGGGTGCACACCGGTGCGCTCGGCGATCCCGGCCCGGTCGAAGGGTGCTTCCTCGACCTCCCCCACGGCGTGGGCGACGATGTCCTTGAGGCCTTCGCCGCCGGCCTCGCCGGTGTCGGAGGAGGTCAGCGTCTCACCGATGGCCCGCAGCGACCAGCCTCGCTCCTTGAGCGCCTGGATGCGGCGGAGGCGGTCGAGGTGACTGCGGTCGTACCAGGCGACCCGTCCCTCGTGGGCCGGTGGGGCCAGGAGCCCGCGTGACTGGTAGGCGCGCACCACGTCGATCGACACCCCGGCGGCGGCGGCGACGGCGTCGACCCGGTAGCGCTGTGGTCCGCTCACCATGACGCGGCCCGTCGGCCGACCCGTCGGTGGTGCAGACCGTCAGGTTTCGGACCGGCAAACGTCACACGTTCCTCCTGTCTCATCCAACGATTCGACAGTATGCTCGAACTGTCCGTCGAACGATGTAACCCCCCTTCCTCGACGGCGGTCGGAGTGACCATGACCGGTGAAGCCATCCATGTGACCGAACGCATCGTCCTCGCCCCGGCAACCGGGCGTTTCGTCTCGGTGCCGTCCGACGAGGTCGATCCCACGGCGCCGGGCGCCCTGGTGCTGGCCGGCTCACCGCTCGCATCGGTCGTCGCCTCCGGCGGGGAGCAGGCCGTGACCACGCCGTTCACCGGGGTCCTCGCCGGCATCCTGGCCCACGACGGCGAGCGGGTCCGCGAGGGCCAGCCCGTCGCCTGGCTGCGCGTCGGGTTGCCTGGAGCAGCGTGAGCGGGTGGTCGAGGGAGCGATCGGCGCTGTGAGCGCCGGGGCCACGACGCCGTTCGTCGTCGCCGGGTGGGGCATCGCCGCCCCGTCCCGGGTGGTCACCAACGCTGAGCTCGAGGCCACCCTCGACACGTCCGACGAGTGGATCCGCACCCGTAGCGGCATCACCAGCCGGCGGTGGGCCGGGCCGGGTGAGACGACCGCCGCCCTCGCCGCCGAGGCTGCGGCCACGGCGCTCAAGCGAGCCGGGCGCACCCCTGACGAGCTCGGCTTGGTGATCCTCGCCACCTCGACACCTGACCAGCCCCTTCCCCAGGGGGCGGCGGCGGTGTGCGACCTGCTGGGCGCCGACTGCGGTGGCTTCGACGTGCACGGCGCCTGCACCGGCTACGTCCACGCCCTCCTCGCCGGCGCCGGCCTGGTGGCCTCCTCGCCCGGTCCGGTGCTGGTCGTGGGCAGCGAGCGCATGTCGGCCATCGTCGACCCCGACGAGCGGGGCACGGCCGTGCTCTTCGGCGACGGCGCCGGTGCCCTCCTGCTCGAACCGATCGGCACCGCCGCCCCCGCCCCCGGCCTCGTCGCCTGGAACGCCGGTACCGACGGTGCGCTCCGCTCGATGCTCGAGGTGCCCGAGGGCGACCGCTACCTCCGCATGGTCGGCGGTGAGGTGTTCCGCAAGGCGGTGCGCGTCATCGTCGAGTCGGGTGAGGCGGTGCTGGCCGCCGCCGGCGTCAGCGGCGCCGATGTCGACGCCTTCGTGCCCCACCAGGCCAACTCCCGCATCATCGAGGCCGCCCGGGCTCGTCTCGGCATCGCCGAGGCGGCCACCGTGGTCGACGTCGCCGAGTGGGGCAACACCTCGGCGGCCTCGATCCCCATCGCCCTCGCCACCGCCGCCGAGGCGGGACGGCTCCACGACGGCGATCTCGTGCTCACCGCCGGCTTCGGTGCGGGGATGACCTGGGCCAGCGCCCTCCTGCGCTGGTCGAGCCAACCCACGGCGCCGCCGGACGACGACCAACCGACCACCATTCCAGGAGCGATGACCGATGAACCGTGACCAAGTGCTCGAAGTGCTCAGCGAGGCGATCGTGAGCGTGATCGGCTGCGACCCCGCCGCCGTGACGCCGGAGGCGCATCTCGCCGACGACCTGGAGGCCGACAGCCTCGCCCTCGTCGAGGTGATCATGGCGGTCGAAGACAAGCTCGACATCACCGTGCCCGAGGAGGAGTTGAAGGACGTCCGTACCGTCGGCGATGCCCTGGACGTCTTGCAGGGCAAGCTCCCCGCGTCACCGTGAGTGGGGCGAGCGAGCCGGTGACCGCCACTCGTCGTCGTGTCGTCGTCACCGGCGTCGGCCTGCGCAGCCCGGCCGGCAACGACGTCGACACCATGTGGTCGACCCTCCTCGAGGGGCGCGCCATGGCGGCCCCCATCGAGGCGTGGTCGACGGCGGAGCACCCGGTGAAGTACGCCTGCGAGGTCAGGGACTTCGACCCGGTCGAGCGCTTCGGCCACAAGGAGGCCCGCCGCATCGACCGCGCCGGCCAACTCGGCGTGGCCGCCGCCGGCGACGCCGTCATCAGCGCGTTCGGTGAGGGCGGGCCGATCGGCGCCGGCATCGACCCCGCCCGCTGCGGCGTGGTGGGCGGCACCGGCATCGGTGGCCTGGCCACCCTCGAGGAGCAGATCGGTGTCTATCTGGAGCGCGGGCCGACCCGGGTCAGCCCACTCCTGGTGCCGATGATGATGGCCAACGCCACCGCCGGTCTGATCGGCATCGAATGGCGCCTGAACGGGCCCAACCTCTGCGTGGCCACCGCCTGCGCGGCAGGGTCCAACTCCATCGGCGAGGCGGCCCGGCTCGTGCGCGAGGGGGCGGCCGACGTCATGGTCGCCGGCGGCACCGAGGCCAGTATCACCCCGGTCGCCACCGCCGCCTTCTGGCGCATGGGGGCGCTGACGTCGAACCCCGATCCGCTCGTCGCCAGCCGACCTTTCGACGCCGCGCGCGACGGCTTCGTCATGGGTGAGGGGGCGGCCTTCCTCGTGCTCGAGGACCGCGAGGCGGCCCTCGCCCGGGGCGCCACCATCTGGGGCGAGATCCTCGGCTACGGCCGCACGTGCGACGCCTACCACATCACCGCCCCGCCTGACGGTGGTGCCGGGGCGGCGGCGTGCATGCTCGCAGCCCTCGACGACGCCGGGCTGGAGCCCGCCGCGGTGGGCCACGTCAACGCCCACGGCACCTCCACCCCGCTCAACGACGCCGCCGAGGCGGCCGCCGTCACCAAGGTGTTCGGCCCCCGGGGCGTACCCGTCACCTCCGCCAAGGGCGTCACCGGCCACTTGGTCGGCGCCGCCGGGGCGGTCGAGGCGGTGGCCTCGCTGCTGGCCCTGCGCCACGGCCAGGTGCCCCCCACCGCCAACTACGAGGCCGCCGAGGAGGGCGTCGAGATCGACGTCGTCGCCGGCGCCCCCCGTCCGCTCGCCGCCGCCCCCGTCGTCTCCAACAGCTTCGGCTTCGGCGGCCACAACGCCACCCTGGTGCTCGGCGCGGCGTGAGGTCCGCGTGACCGGTACTGCACCGGAAGGATCTGATCCCGGCTCGTCGTTGGCCATGCTCGACGAGATCGCGCGCGGCTTCGGCGACCTCAGCACTTGGGAGCCGGTGCACTGGCCCGACGGCCTCCCGCTGGCGCCGCCGCTCCTCCCCGTCGCCGAGGGCCGGACCGGCACGCACCGGGCGGCGGTGGTCGCCGGGCTCACCGAACTTCACGGGCGCACCGTGGCCGCCTTCCGCCTCGCCGGCGGGGTCGCCCACGGCGCGCTCGGGCCGGCCGAGGGGGCATCGATCTCCCGCGTTGTCCGCGCCGGCGTGGAGGCCGGGGTCCCGGTCGTCGGCGTCATCGACTCCGGCGGCGCCGACGTGCGTGAGGGGCTCGCCTCGCTCCACGCCTGGGGCGACGTCGCCCGCCAGCTGACCGCCGCCAGCGGGGTGGTGCCGACCGTGCTCGTGGTGATCGGGTCCTGTGTCTCGGGACCAGCCCTCCTGCTCGGCCTGGTCGACGTGGTGGTGGTGACCGGCGACGCCCGGGCCTACGTGTCGGGCCCTGGCGCAGTGGAGGCCATGACCGGGCGGGTGATCGACGGTGCCACCCTCGGCGGCGCCGACGTCCATGCCGGGCGCAGCGGTGTCGCCCACCTCGTCGCAGTCGACGAGGCCGGAGCGCTCGACATCGTCGACGACGTCCTCGCCCACCTCCCGCCCAACGTCGCCGAGCTGCCGCCGCTGATGGCCACGGCAGACCCGCCCGAGCGGCGCGGCACCGGCCTGACCGACCTGGTGCCGGCGCAGCCCATGGCCCCCTACGACGTGCGCGACCTGCTCGCCGAGGTGGTCGACGACGGCGACGTGCTCGAGCTCCGCGCCGGCCATGCCGCCAACCTCGTCACCGCCCTGGCCCGCATCGACGGCCGGCCGGTCGGCGTGGTGGCCAACCAGCCCGCCCACCTCGCCGGCACCCTCGACATCGCCGCGTCAAGCAAGGGCGCCCGGTTCGTGCGCTGGTGCGACGCCTTCGGGTTGCCCATCATCACCTTCGTTGACACCCCCGGGTTCCTCCCCGGTGTCGAGCAGGAGTGGCGGGGGATGATCCGCCACGGCGCCGAGTTTGTCTTCGCCTACGGCCTCGCCACCGTGCCCCGACTGTGCGTGATCGTGCGCAAGGCCTACGGCGGCGCCTACATCGTGATGGATGCGAAGGGCATGGGCAACGACCTCTGTGTCGCCTGGCCCGGCGCCGAGGTGGCGGTCATGGGGGCGCCCGGCGCGGTCGAGATCCTCCACCGCCGCACCCTGGCCGGGGTGTCCGACCCCGCCGAGCGGGCCCAGCGCCGCGCCGACCTCGAGGCCGCCTACGAGGCCCGGTTCTGCACGCCCGAGATCGCCCTCGAGCGAGGCTACGTTGACCGCCTGATCGAGCCCGCCGACACCCGCGCCGTGCTGGCCCGGGGCCTGCGGGCCCTCGCCGCCAAGCGCGAATCGTTGCCGCGCCGCAAGCACGACAACGGGCCCTGCTGAATCCGACCTCGACCCACCCGGAGGTGCCCTCATGGGGCTGCTCGATGGTAAGAAGCTGCTGATCACGGGGGTCCTCACGGACTCCTCGATCGCCTACAGCGTTGCCCGCATCGCCCAGGAGGAGGGGGCCGAGCTGGTCCTCACCAGCTTCGGGCGGCCGATGGGCCTCACCCAACGGGTGGCCAAGCGCCTGCCCGACCCACCCGATGTGCTCGAGCTCGACATCACCGACCCCGAGCACTGTGGCGCCCTCACCGCCGAGCTGGACCAGCGGTGGGGCCGCCTCGACGGCGCGCTGCATGCCATCGCCTACGCCCCCCCGTCGTGCCTGGCCGGCGACATCATGGCGGCGCCGTGGGAGGACGTCGCCACCGCCTTCCAGGTGTCCACCTACTCGCTGCGGGCGCTCGCCGGCTGCGCGCTGCCGCTCATGCGCAAGGCCGGCGGCGGTTCCATCGTCGGCCTCGACTTCGACAACGCCACCCAGGCGTGGCCGGTCTACGACTGGATGGGCGTCGCCAAGGCCGCCCTCGGCGCCACCTCCCGTTACCTGGCTCGCGACCTCGGCACCGACGGCGTGCGGGTGAACCTCGTCGCCGCCGGCCCGCTGAAGACCGTTGCCGCCAAGTCCATCCCCGGCTTCGACACCCTCGCCGACGTCTGGACCACCCGAGCCCCGATGGGCTGGGACCTCGAAGACCCCACCCCGGCCGCCCGGGCCTGCGTCGCCCTGCTCTCGGACTGGTTCCCGGCCACCACCGGCGAGGTCGTCCACGTCGACGGCGGCGTGCACGCCATCGGCGCATAGTCGGGGGGCTCCGCCCCCGACAGGAGGCATCGGGAAGGCGGGCGGCGAAGTTTTCAGCGTTCGCGTCCTCCGATCGGAGGCGGGAGACGTTCTCTGGGGTGATGGTGGTGACGGCGGCACCGAATGATCTCGAGGGGCGTTCGACGACCTGTTCACCGCGGTGTGGCCCCGGGCTGTCGCCACCGCCCGCCGCATCGCCGGGCCCGGCGGCGACCCCGAGGCCATCGCCGCCGAGGCCCTCACCCGCGCCTACGACCGCTGGCCGCAGGTGGCCCGCCACCCGGTCCCGGCCGCCTGGGTGCTGCGGACCGTGGTGAACCTCGGCCTCGACGCCGCCCGCCGCCGGTCCCGCCGCCGGGGAGCGGGGGGCGAGGCCGGCGCCGTGCTCGATCTCAGCGACGGTCACGAGCCTGCGTTCCGCGTCACCGGGGTGACGGCGAGCGAGGACGTCGTCGCCCTGCGCCTCGCCCTGGTGGCGGCCCTGCGTCACCTCCCCGACCGCCAGCGTGACGCGGTGGCGCTGCGCTACCTCGCCGGCTGTGGCGAGCGCGACATCGCCGCCTCGCTCGGCGTCGCCCCCGGCACGGTCAAGACCCACCTCCAGCGGGGCCTCGACGGCCTCCGCCGCCAACTCGGCACCGACGATCTCGAGGAGACCCTCGCCCATGTCTGAGCCCACCGCCGCCTCGCCGCCCGTCGCCGAGGCCGCCCGCCGGGCCGGTGCCGCCCCCACCGCTGAACTGCTCGACACCGTGCGAGCCGAGGGTGGGCGCCGTCGCCGCACCCGCCAGCGCCGCCGCACCGGGGCCCTCGCCCTCGCCGCCGTCCTGTCTGTCGGCGTGCCGCTGGCGGTACTGAGCGGCGGCGACGGCGGCAGCCGCGACGAGGAGTTGGTGGCGGCCAGCGATCCCGAGCCGGTCG
>JBBJOU010000057.1:0-9633 GCA_037724305.1 Acidimicrobiales bacterium | reverse complement strand
CCTTCCGGCTCCGCCTGGCGCGAGGACCGGTGCACGATCTCCTCATGCTGAAGGCCAACCACGCCGCCTTCGACGGCGTCGGCTGCCTCCGGCTGCTCCAGTCGGTGGCGCGGGCCTACACCGGTCAGGCCGACCCGCCGGCCTCGGTCCGCCTGGAGGAGGCACGCGACGTCCTGCGCCTGCTGGCGGCGGGAGACCGCCCCGTCCGGGTGGCGCGCCGCCGGGCCCTGATCCGCAAGGCGAGCGACGTCATCCGAGCGCCCACGCCCCCATCGACCGACGGGGGCCACGACCGGGCGGGCTACGGGTTCTGCCAGTGCACGGTCGACGAGGCCCTCACCCGTGCGCTCAGTGCCCCCGGCCAGGCGGCCACGGTGAACGACCTCCTGGTCGCCGCCCTCCACCTGACGATCGCCGCCTGGAACGCCGAGCACGGCCGACAGAGCGGACGCATCGGCGTCCTCATACCGGTGAACCTCCGGCCCCCGGAGTGGCGCCACGACATCGTGACCAACCTGGTCCTCGACGCCCGATCGGCCACCGGCCCGTCGCAGCGGACCGATCCGGCGTCGACGCTGGCGGCGGTGGTCGCCGAGGCGGAGCGGGCGAAGGCCGGCGCGGCGGCGGCGCTCGTCGTGGTGTTGCGCGGGTTGACGAGGCTGCCGGTGTGGGCCAAGGACCTGGTCGCGCCGTTACTCTGGCTCACCGGGAACCGGCTGGTCGACTCGGCCATCGTGTCGAACCTGGGCGCGCTCCGGGACCCTCCCTCCTTCGGTGACGAGGCCGGCGCCACCACCCAGGTGTGGTTCTCGGCTCCGTGCCGGATGCCGTGCGCCATCTCTGTCGGCGCCGCCTCGGTCGGCGATCGCCTCCACCTCTCCTTCCGCTACCGCCACACGGCGTTGGACCGCGCCGGCGCCCAGCGTTTCACCGCCCTGTTCGGCGCGCAGCTCGGGCTCGTCGTCGGTACCTGACGTCGGGGCGGGGGTACGGTCGTCACCGTGCCCGCCGGACCCGACACCTCCCGCCTCTCGCCCGCCGACTGCGTCGCCGCCCTGCGGTCGTATCCCCGCCGGGCCCGCCAGGCGGTCGCCGCCGCCACCAACGGCGACGACGTCGACGCCTTGGCCGAGGTGGCGGGCCCCGACGGTCGTTCCGCGGTCCAGCACCTCGACGGCGCTGCCCGTTCCCTCGAGATGCTCGGCGAGGCCGTCCGGTCGGTGCTGGTGCAGGACGGACCGACCCTGGTACCCGCCGTCCTCGACGAGAGCGCTCGTGTCTGGGTGGTCGAAGGATCGTCCGGCGATGTCCACGCTGCGCTCGATCACCTCGAGGCGGCGGCGCAGAGCGTGGCGGAGGTGGCCGCCGGTGACGCCGGCGGCGCCGAGGGGTGGGACCGCACCGGCACCGTGGCCGGATCCGGCGAGGAGGTGAGCGCCCTCGACGGCCTCCGCGAGGCGGTCCGCACCGGCGCCGCCGGCCTGCGAGGCGCCGATGCCGCGCTGGCCGCCGCCCGTCGCTGAACGGCATCGGGGTCGGCTCCGTCCCTCGACGCGCGGCCCCTTCCGGGCACTCGGTCCGAAAGGGACGGGCGCTCGTGGGGCCCGGATGGCGTCGGTACGATCGGTCGCCGTGCCCGACGCCGCGCCCTCCGCCAACGAACGCACCCCCGCCGATCGCGACGAGGACCTCCACCGGTTCCGGCGCACGCTCGAGGGCCTGGTGGGCTACCCGGCCACCGAGGGGAACCGGGTCGACATCCTGCGCAACGGCGACGAGATCTTCCCCTCCATGCTCGAGGCGATCCGCGGCGCCGAGCACACCGTCGACTTCATGACCTTCGTGTACTGGACCGGCGAGATCGCCGAGGAGTTCGCCGCCGCCCTCGCCGAGCGGGCCACGTCCGGGGTGCGGGTCCGGGTCCTCCTCGACGCCGTCGGCGCCCGGCTCATGGACGACGGTGTGACCACCAGTCTCACCGATGCCGGCGCCAACGTCGAGTGGTTCCGTCCGCCGACCACCTGGAAGGTGTGGGAGGCCAATCACCGCACCCACCGCAAGATCCTGGTGTGCGACGAGGCCATCGGCTTCACGGGGGGTGTCGGCATCGCCGAGGAGTGGTGCGGCGACGCCCGCGACGAGACCGAGTGGCGCGACACCCACGTGCGCCTCGAGGGCCCGGCCGTCGACGGCCTCCGCTCGGCGTTCACCTCCGACTGGGGCGAGGCCGGCAACCCGGTGTGCGACGAGCGGGACCGCTTCCCCGACCAGCCCGCCGTCGGCGACTCGATCGTGCAGGTGGTCAAGGGCTCGGCCGGCTCCGGATGGTCCGACATCGGCACGCTGTTCGAGTCCATGATCCGCACGGCCACGAAGCGGCTGCGCCTCACCACCGCCTACTTCGTGCCCGACGACCGCTATGCCGCCGCCCTCATCGACGCCATCGACCGCGGCGTCGAGGTCGAGGTGCTGGTGCCCGGCCCCCACGCCGACAAGCGCTTCGTGCAGGTCGCCGGCGAGGCCGCCTACGAACCCCTCCTCGACGCCGGCGTGCGCATCTCGTGCTTCCAGCCGTCGATGCTGCACGCCAAGGTGCTCACCGCGGATTCGATGGTGGCGACGATCGGTTCGTCGAACTTCAACCATCGCTCGCTCAGCCTCGACGACGAGGCCAACGTGGTCGTGTTCGACCCGGCGGTGGCCGCCGTGCTCGACCGCCACTTCGACGAGGACCTCGCCCGCAGCGAACCTCTCGACCCGAGCCGGTGGCGCAAGCGCTCCATGCCCCAGAAGGCGCTCGAGAAGCTGACCACCGTCATCGACGACCACCTGTAGCCAACCGGTCCACCCGCCGACACCACCCAACACGCCGCGGTTCACACGCCAGGCACGCGCGACTGTGACATGACTCGCTCCGCAGGCTCCGCTCGCGCGGCAGCGGGGCGGCGGCACGCCGTCGGCCTCTGGCCCCTCGCCGGGGGTTAGGGGGTTAGGGGGTGATCAGGGCCCAGGCCTGAGGGAGGACGGTGTAGGTCCTCGTGGGGTGCTCGTCGGTGAGCTCGCCGTCGACGTCGTGGCGCACGGGGTCGCCGGTGATGACCACCTCGGTGCCGCGGGCGACGATGACGTCGTCGCGTTCGGTGTGGGCGCCCTTGCGCAGGGCGGCGGCGAAGGCCACCCGCTCGGTGGCGGCGACGCCGGTGGCGACGACCACGTCGAGCAGGCCGTCGTCGGGGACGGCGTCCGGGCACAGCATCGTGCCGCCCCCGATGGACGGACCGTTGCCGACACCGACCAGGAGCGTGGGGCCGTCGTGCACCGGCGTGGCGTCGACCACGATCTGGAGCTGCCAGCCCGAGGCCCGCACCCCGGCCACCAGCGCGCCGAGGGGGTAGGCCAGCGGGCCGAGCGCCGACTTCATCCCCTCGGCCTTGTCGGCGGCCTCGGCCCCCAGCCCGGCGTGGGTGGCGTTGACCACCACCCCGCCGGTGTCGTCGACCAGCACGTCGAGGCGGCGAGGTGCGCCCGAGGCCAGCGCCGCGCCGGCCTCGGCGGGATCGAGGGGGATCCCGACCCCCCGGGCGAGGTCGTTGCCGGTGCCGAGGGGGACCAGGCCCAGCGTGGCGGCAGCCAACTCCCCTCGGTCGTGGAGGCGGTTGACGGCGAGGTGCAGCGACCCGTCGCCACCCGCCATCACCAGCACCCGCCCATCGAGACGGTCGAGCGCCGCCTCGAGGTCGTCGGGGTGCTGACAGCGCACCAGCTCGACGTCGACCCCCGGGTCCCCCGCCTGCAGGGCGGTCGTGGCCGCCGTCAAGGCCTCGTCCTCGGTCGACCCTGCGGCGGCGTTGGCCACCAGGAGGTGTGTCATGTGGTCGCCGCCGCGTCGAGGTCCGACCAGTCTTCGGGATTGGCTTCGGTGAAGTGCTCGAGCACGGTGCCGTCGACGCCGTCGACCAGCACCAGGCCGCGGGTCGCCGGAGGGTCCTCGGCCGAGTAGAGGAGGATGCGCCACGTGGGTCGGCTGCGGATCCCCCGCCACCCCAGCTGCGCCGAGGCGTGGCCCACCGGGAACCCCACGGCCCGGGACGCTTCGACGAGGGCGTCGCGCTCGTCGACGGCGAGGTCGAAGCCGGCCTGCCAGGCGTAGGCGCCGAAGAGCACCAGCCCGATGCCGACGGCGAGCACCCCCTCATTGGCGACCACGGCATCGTCACCCCCTCCCACCGCCCAGCCGACGATGCAGCCGACGCCGAGCACGACGTAGATGGCGGCGGGGATCCGCCGACGATTGTTGTTGGGGAAGACGTAGGGCCCGACGTAGCCCTGCGCCACCAGGTCGTCGGGCAGCTCGTCGCGCACCTCGGCGTCGCCCGCCGCCTCGGTCGTCTCCGCCTGGCGTCGCCGCCGCCGGCCCCCGTCGGCCGCGTCGTCAGCCAACGCGGTGGCGCCGGGGAGGCCCTCGCTGCGCCCGGGCTGCTCCGGCTCGGGGGCTCGGCCCTCGGGCGTCAGATCCGGTTCGGCCACGCCGCCGAGGCTACGGCCACGCCGCCCTCACCCACGAACCGCGCCACTGGGGTTACTCGTTGCGAAGGAGGTGGTGGAGGTAGCGGTCGGGGGCGGCGAGGAAGTGGCGGGCGAGGACGACGGCGTCGGTCTCGTCCCAGGCGGTGCGGCGGATGCCGTCGTCGTCGAGCTCGTAGACGCGAGCGCCGGGAAGGGCGGCGAGGACCGGCGAGTGGGTGGCGACGATCACCTGGGCACCGGCGCCGACAAGTTCGTGGAGGCGGCGCAGCAGGGCCAGCTGGCCGGTCATCGACAGGCCGGCCTCGGGCTCGTCGGCGAGCAGGAGCAGGCCTTGGCCGCGGAGGCGCCCGACCAGGCCGAGCACCGACTCCCCGTGGCTGACCCGGGCGAGGCCGGCGCCGAGGCCGCCGCCCAGCGCGTCGTAGGCGGTGACGGTGTCGAGGAACGTCTCGGCCCGCAGGAAGAAGTCTCGGGTCGGACGCCGCCGCCAGCTGAGAACCAGGTGCTGGTGGAGCGACGACTCGGTGCCGTGGCCGGCGGTGCGGAGGTTGCGAGAGCCGCCGTGGGCGTTGAGGCCGGCGGCCAGGGCGATGGCCTCGACGAGGGTCGACTTGCCCGCGCCGTTCTCGCCGACGAGGAAGGTGGCGCCGGCGGCGGGCTCGAAGCGGCCGAGGCCGGCGACGGCGGGCAACGTGTAGGGCCAGGCATCGCCGTCGCCGGCGGTGAGCGAGGCGGCGTCCAGGCGGATGGAGCGCAGGTACCAACCTGTCGGGGCGGGGGCCCCTTCCCCGGCGCCACCCATCAGGGCGCCGGCCACGCCGCTCGCAGCTTCGCCCACGTGGCCGGCAGCGCCTCCGGCAGTACCCGGGTCTCGGCTACGGCCGTCATCACGTTGGTGTCGGCCGTCCATCGGGGCAGGACGTGGACGTGGACGTGGCCGGGCACGCCGGCGCCGGCGGCCTCGCCCAGGTTGGCGCCCACGTTCACGCCGTCGGGGTGGTACGCCGCCTTCACCGCCCGCACGCCGTCGACCACGGTCGCCCACAGCTCGCCGAGCTCGTCGCCGGTGAGCGCCTCGAGGTCGGCCACCTCCCGGTAGGGCATCACCAGCAGGTGGCCCGAGCCGTACGGGTAGCGATTGAGAATGACGAAGACGGCGTCGCCCCGGTGCACGACGTGGGTCTCCTCGTCGGGGCGGCCCGAGGCCAGGATGCGGGTGAACACCGACCCCTCGCCCGGCGGCAGGCCGTCACCGTCAGTCCCCCCGACGTACGCGCTCCGCCAGCCCGCCCACAGCCGGTCCAGGCTCATGCGCGGGCGAGCACCTCGGCGGCCAGGCGCTCGACGAAGGCGTCGACGGCCACGCCCCGTTCGACCTCGCCGCCGCGAGGGTTGTCGCCCACGGTGCCGTGCTCGACGTCGTCGTTACCGACCACCAGCACGTGGGGCACCTTCTCGAGCTTGGCCCGCCGGATGCGGGCGCCGAGGGGCTCGTCGGCCTCGGCGGATTCGGCCCGGTAGCCCTCGGCCCGCAGGCGGTCGACGATGCGCAGGGCGTAGGCGCCGTGGTCGTCGCGCACCGGGAGCACCCGCACCTGCACGGGGGCGAGCCAGGTGGGGAAGGCGCCGGCATAGTGCTCGAGCAGGACGCCGAAGAAGCGCTCGACCGACCCGAACAGGGCCCGGTGGAGCATGACCGGGCGGTGGCGGGCGTTGTCGGCGCCGACGTAGTCGAGGTCGAACCGCTCCGGCAGGTTGAAGTCGTACTGGATGGTCGACAGCTGCCACTTCCGACCGATGGCGTCGCGGACCTTGACGTCGATCTTGGGGCCGTAGAAGGCGCCGCCGCCCTCGTCGACCTCGTAGACGATGCCCTCGGCCTCCATGGCGGCGCGCAACGCCTCGATGCCGGCGTCCCAGCCCTCGTCGGTGCCGACCGACTTCTCGGCCGGCCGGGTCGACAGCTCGGCCTCGAAGTCGTCGAAGCCGTAAGCCCGGAGCACCGTGAGCACGAAACCGAGGAGCGAGCGGACCTCGCCCACCGCCTGGTCGGGCGTGCAGAAGATGTGCGCGTCGTCCTGGGTGAACCCGCGGATGCGCAACAGACCGTGGAGGGTCCCGGCCCGCTCGTAGCGGTAGACGGTGCCCAACTCGAACAGCCGCAGCGGCAGCTCCCGGTACGACCGCTGGCGGGCGCCGAACACCAACGTGTGCATGGGGCAGTTCATGGGCTTCGGGTAGTACTCACCGTTGTCCATCTCCATGGGCGGGTACATGGAATCGGCGTAGAAGTCGAGGTGACCGGAGGTGCGGAACAGCTCCGCCTTGGCCAGGTGCGGCGTGTAGACGAACTCGTAGCCGCCCCGCTCGTGGCGCTCCCGGCTGTCGTCCTCCATCAGCTTGCGCACGATGGCGCCGTGCGGGAGCCACACGCACAGCCCACCCCCGAGCTGCTCGGGGAAGCTGATGAGGTCGAGCTCGGCACCGAGCTTGCGGTGGTCGCGCTTGGCCGCCTCCTCCAGGCGCTCGAGGTGGTCGGCGAGCGCCTGCTTCGAGTCCCACGCCGTGCCGTAGATGCGCTGGAGCTGGGCGTTGCGCTCGTCGCCGCGCCAGTAGGCCCCCGCCACCCGCATGAGGGCGAAGTGGCCGAGGAAGCGGTCGGTCGCCGCCACGTGCGGGCCGCGGCACAGGTCGACGAAGCCGGCGTAGCCGGCGAACGGCGGCTGGGCCTTGGGTTGCAACGGCGGGTTCTCGTAGGTGCGGACCACGCCCGACTCGGTCGCCGACATCGGGTCGGTGGAGGCGTTGTCGATGATCTCGAGCTTCAGGGGGTGAGCGGCGAACACCACCCGTGCCGTCTCGGCGTCGAGCTCGTCGCGCACGAAGGGCTGCCCCTCGGCGATGATCTCGCGCATCCGGGCGTCGATGCCCTCGAGGTCGGCCGGCTCGAAGGTGGCGGGACGCCCGTCGGGCCCGGCGGGGAGCAGGAAGTCGTAGTAGAAGCCATCCTCGACCGGCGGGCCGATGCCGAAGGTGGCGCCAGGGAACCGGTCGAGCACCGCCTGGGCGAGGACGTGGGCCGTCGAGTGACGGATGGTGTAGAGGCCCCGGTCGCTGGCCGCAGTGACGATGGCGACCTCATCGCCGGCCTCGAGCACCCAGCCGAGATCCCGTTCGGTGCCATTGACCACGGCGATGACCGCGTCCTTGGCCAGGCGGCGCCCGATCGAGGCGGCCAGCGCGGCGGCGGTGGTCCCGGTCGGCACCGTGCGCTCGCTGCCGTCGGGGAGCCGGATCGCCATCTCGTCCATCTCCGGTGCGGGGGCTGCGCCCCCGGGCCCCATCACCGTGCGGCCCGGCATGCCCTCGCTGCGCTCGGTCATGCGTCGACAGTAGCGACAGCCCCCTGCCCGCCCGACCGAGGCTCCCCGGCCCACCGGGGTGCACGAGACCACCCGACGGGCGACCGGGGTGCCGGGAACCACCCCGACGGGTGGCGGGGAGCACCCCGGTCGGGGGCGGGGTGGCGGGGTGCACCCCGGTTGTCCTCCAGGGCGGGCGGCGGCGCCGTCAGCGGGCGGCGGCGGCGCGGAGGACGTCGGCCGAGCTGCGGCGTCCGTTGCCGTCGGCGGCGGGGATGGTCGCGGTGTCGGCGGGGAGGGCGTGGGCCCGCTTGGTGGCGTAGTCGTTGACGTACTCCTGGCCGGTCAGGGCCCGGATCTCGAACATGACCTCGTCGATGATCTGGCGCAGGACCAGGCGGTCGGTGTCGGCTCGGTGGGCGTAACGCTCGACCCGCACGGGGCGGCCGAAGTGGATCTCGGCACGACGGAAGGGCCGGGGCCCGCGTGCGCCCGGCGGCTGGATCTCACGCGTGCCGCGGATGCCGACCGGGATGATCGGCGCGCCGGTGCGCAGCGCCAGGCGGGCCGGGCCGGTGTGGCCCTTGTAGAGGCGGCCGTCGCGGGAACGGGTGCCCTCGGGGTAGATGCCGAACAGCTCACCCCGGTCGAGCACGCGGGCGGCGGCGGTGAGCGCCCGGGCCGAGGCCGAGCCGCCACCGCGGTCGATGGGGATCATGCCCATGGCCGGGAACAGGTGCTTGGTCTTCCAGTCGTCCATGTACTCGGACTTGCCCACGTAGGTGATGCGGCGGGGCAGGACCACCGGCACGAAGAACGAGTCGATCACCGACGTGTGGTTGGGGCAGAGAATGGCCGGACCGTCGGTGGGGACGTGCTCGAGCCCGGTTGTGCGGATGCGCCACAGGAACTTGAAGGCGGGTACCAGGATGGCTCTCGCCACCGGGTAGGCCCGCCCGAACTCCCGGCCCGGGGACTCGACCTGGCTCTCGGCCGCGTGCACCTCCGGTTCCCCCATCGGCATCGATCTTCACACACGCTGACGCGTCGGGTCACGTGCGAGCCAGGCCGCCACCACGATGGTGCCGGACAGGTCGAAGCCGGCCGGCGGCTCGGTCACGAGGAACGATCCACTCGTGGGGCTGGCCGATCACCGCCGCGATCCGCTCGTCGTCAGCCTCGTCGTGAAGGACGACGGCGGGGCCGGCCGGCGCCGTCGCCGCCAGTGGAAGGTCGGGGACGGGGGGATGCGGTGCTGGCCGCGACCGGTCGGGGCGGCCAGCGGTGACCCCTGCATCGGCGCGATCATGTCGAGGTGACCTCGGTACGGCGAGCTTCAGCCGTCGACATCAACTCGGCACAGAACCCCGACGTCCGGGGCTCGACGGTCCTGCCCCCGGGGGGCCGCGACCGCCTCGACCGCGGCCCGGCGGCCCGCATCATCGCCGACGCCGGGGTGGTCCAGGCCGTTGCCGGCATCGGGTGGAGATGGGGTGGGTCGTGGACCGCGTTCAGGGACGGTCAGCACTTCTCGGCGACCGGCCGGTGAGGCGCTACCGGCTCGCCGCCCTCCTGCTCCTCGCCGGGTGCGCTGGCGGCAACGACCCGGCCGTGGGCGCCGACGCGACGGCGGAGGCGGAGGCGGAGGCGGAGGCGACCCCAACGTCGACCTCGACGTCGACCTCGACCTCGACGACCGTCATGGTTGCGTCGGCGAGCACGACGACGGAGGCGGAGTCACCGA
>JBBJOU010000056.1:0-9917 GCA_037724305.1 Acidimicrobiales bacterium | reverse complement strand
GCCTGGTCGATGATGAGGCCGCGGCCCTCGCAGGTGGGGCAGCGGCCGGCGAAGCTCTCGAGGAGACCTTCGCCGATGCGCTTGCGGGTCATCTCGACCAGGCCCAACTCGGAGATGTCGAAGACCTGGGTGCGGGTCTTGTCGCGGGCCAGGGCGTCGCGGAACCGGCGGATCACCGCCTCGCGGTTGTCCTTGCGTTCCATGTCGATGAAGTCGATGACGATGATCCCGCCGATGTCGCGCAGGCGCAGCTGGCGGGCGATCTCGCTGGCCGCCTCGAGGTTGTTGCGGTACACCGTCTCCTCGAGGCTGGAGGTGCCCACGTTCTTGCCGGTGTTGATGTCGATGACGGTGAGCGCCTCGGTGGACTCGATGATGAGCGAGCCGCCCGACGGGAGCCAGACCTTGCGGTCGAGGGCCTTGTGCAGCTGCTCGTGCACGTGGTGGTGCTCGTAGAGCGGCAGGGCCTCGACGGCGGGGTCGTAGAACTCGACCCGGTCGGCGAGGGCGGGCGAGATCGATGCGACGTAGTCACGCACCTCCTGGAACAAGGCCTGGTCGTCGATCACCACGCCACGGAACTCGGCGTTGAACTCCTCGCGGATGATGCGCACGGCCATGTCCGGCTCGCGGTAGAGCAACGCCGGCGCCTGGGAGCGCTCGGCCAGGGCGGAGATCTGCGCCCACTGGCCGAGGAGGCGGGCGACGTCGCGCTCGAGCTCCTCGGTGGTGACCCCCTCGGCGGCGGTGCGCACGATCACGCCGTGCTCGGCCGGCTTGATGCGGTCGAGGATGGCCCGGAGCCGCTTGCGCTCGTCGTCGGGCAGGCGCTTGGAGATGCCGTAGGTGGCCGAGCGGGGAATCAGGACCACGAAGCGACCGGGCAGCGACACCTCCTGGGTGAGGCGGGCCCCCTTGTGGGCGATCGGGTTCTTGGTGACCTGGGTGACGATCGACTGGCGGGCCTTGAGCAGCTGCTCGATGCGGGCGCCGGCGCCGCCCTTCTCGACGTCCTCCGGGTCGTAGTGGACGTCACCGCGGTACAGGACGGCGTTCTTGGGGGTGCCGATGTCGACGAAGGCCGCCTCCATGCCGGGCAGGACGTTCTGGACCTTGGCCAGGTAGACGTTCCCGTGGATCTGCAGGGTGTCGTCGGACGGCCGGCTGATGTAGTGCTCGAGCAGCGAGCGCCCTTCGAGCACGGCGATCTGGGTGGCGCCGGCACTGACGTGGACCGCCATCAGGTAGCGCCCGACCGGTCGACCGTTGCGCTCCCGGCCCCGTCGCCGCTCGAGCTCCTCGGCGCTCAGCTCATGCGGTCCGTCGTGGAGGACGGCTTCCACCGGGCGACCGGGACCTCGACCGCTCCCGCCCGAACCGGTGGATCGGCCCCGGCCGCTGCGGCGACGCTTGCGCCTGGTGGCGTCGCCGGCCTCGGCGTCGGTCTCGGCGGCATCGCTGCCAGGGTGACGTTCGGCGGCCCGCGGCCCGCCTCGTCCGCCACCGCCCCCGGTGCCCGTCCGGGCGCCCGGTGCGGGGTCGTCGCCGGGCGGGGCGGGGCGGGTGTCGCCGATGCGGGGCCGGCTGGTCGGGCGGGCGTCACCGCCGGGGGGGGCGGGCCGGGTGTCGCCGATGCTCGGCGCGGTCGCCGGCGTCGCCTCGTCGCGGCGCACGGTGGCGCGGTCGAGGACGGCGCGGTCGCGCGGCCGGTTCTCCGAGGCCCGGTCGGGCAGCTCGGGCGTGCGTTCGGGATCGACGGCGCCGAGGTCGACGGCGTCACCGTCGTCGTCGCCGTCGCCGTCGGAGTCCACGGTGCCGTCGGCACCGGGGCGGGTGCGGCTGCGGCCCCCGCGTGACCCTCGCCGACGACGCGTGGGGCCGGTGCCGCCCTCGCCCGGGCCGGCGTCGTCACCAACTGGTGCAGGGGGACGGTGCCCGTCGGGTGGCTGCTCGTCGGTCATGGCCGGCTCACGACGCGCCGGCCGGCAGCGGCGCAGACCCGGAGACGGGGGAAGGCGACGGGGCGGCGATCGACCAGCCGATCAACCCGGCGGGAGCGGGCAACGGCTCGACCTTCGCACCGTGGGCGTCGAGCGCGAACTGGTGGGTGCGGCAGGTGCGGCCCTCGCGGGCGTCGGCGCCGAAGAGGCCGGCGAGCTCACCGGGGCGCAACACCCGCGGCTGGGCCGTGAGCTCGGCCTCGACCTCGACGCCGGCCGGGGTGGGCCCGACCAGCGCCAGGTGGTCGATGTCGGGGCGGATGTCGTCGGTGACCAGCTCGCCCTTGCGCAGGCGCTCGACGACGAGGATGCTGCTCGCCAGGGCCGCGGCGATGGTCTCGGCGGCGCGGTCGGCCCCGACGCCGAGCAACTCCATGCGCCACCGGCACGACACCACCGCCTGCTGCACCGAGGGGGCGCCCGGCTCGACCAGCCCGGCGCCGCCGACCCGGAAGCCGACGGGGAGGCACGGGTCGAGACGCTCGGCGAGACGGTCGAGGCGGCGGTCCTCGTCGGGGTTGCCCGCCAACTCCACGTCGAGGTACTCGCCGAGACCCTCGTGGCCGGTGGGCAGCGCCAGGCCGAAGCTCACACGCGGCCGGGGCGAGAACCCCTCGGAGTAGGCCACCGGCAACTCGGCCCGACGCAATGCCCGCTCCCAGATGCGGGCGATGTCGCGGTGGCTGGTGAAGCGCACCTTGCCCAGCTTGGAGAACCGCAGGCGCACCCGCGTCCGTCCGGGGCGCCCCTTGGGCATGTCCGGCACGCTCATGACCCCGCCCGGGCCGGTCGGCGGGCGAGGAGCGTGACGGGGACGTCGCCGCCCCTCGCCAGGTCCTGGCCGGTGCCCTGGCTGCCACCGGCGGGCGGGGTGGCCGACGCCACGACGTGCTCGACGCCGTAGCCGGTGCACGCGCCGCAGTCGTAGCAGGGGATCCACCGGCAGTCCTCGAGACCGAGCTCGTCGAGGGCGTCCCGCCAGTCCTGCCACAGGAAGTCCTTGTGGAGGCCGGCCGAGAGGTGGTCCCACGGGAGCACCTCGTCCTCGGTGCGGTGGCGGTAGACGTAGTCGTCCATCGACAGACCGTGCTCGGCCATGGCGTCGGTCCACAGCGAGAGGTCGAAGTGCTCCGACCACTCCTGGAAGGTGCCGCCCCGACGCCACACCGTCTCGATGACCCGTCCGACCCGGCGGTCGCCACGGGCGGCGAGGCCCTCGACCACGGTCGCTCGCGGGTCGTGCCACTTGAGCTGCACGCCCTTGTCGCGCTTGAGGTCGTCGCGCAGCAGGCCGACCTTGCGGCGCAGCTCGACCTCGGTGTTCTGGCCGAACCACTGGAACGGCGTCTGCGCCTTGGGCACGAAGCCGCCGACCGAGACCGTCACCGAGGCACCGCTGGTGTGCGACTTCCCGATGCGGGCGACCGCTCGCCCGAGGGTGGCGATGCCGAGGGTGTCCTCGTCGGTCTCGGTGGGCAGGCCGGTGAGGAAGTACAGCTTCATGCGCCGCCAGCCCTGGGCGTAGGCCGACTCGACGGCGGTGTAGAGGTCGTCCTCGGTGATGAGCTTGTTGATCACCTGGCGCATCCGCCACGTGCCCGCCTCGGGGGCGAAGGTCAACCCGGTGCGCCGGGCCCGCTGCAGCGAGGCGGCGAGGCCGACGGTGAAGGCGTCGACCCGCAGGCTGGGCAGCGACACCGACACCAGCCCACCGGCGCCGCACACGGCGTTCTGGCCGGCGATGTCGTCGACCACCTCGCCGATGCCGGAGAAGTCGGCGGTCGACAGCGACGTCAGGGCGACCTCGTCGTAGCCGGTGCGCCGCAGCCCGTCGCGCACCATGGTGCGGACCTGCTCGGCGGGGCGCTCGCGCACCGGTCGGGTGATCATCCCCGCCTGGCAGAAGCGACAACCGCGGGTGCAGCCGCGGAACACCTCGACGTTGAGGCGGTCGTGGACGACCTCGGTGAGCGGGACCAGCTGGTTGCGGGGGTAGGGCCACGCCGCCAGGTCGGTGATGGTGCGCTTCTCGACGACGGCTGGCACCTCCGCGAAGCGGGGGGTGATCGACGCCACCTTCGGCCCGTCGTAGGTGACGTCGTAGAGCGACGGCACGTACACCCCGGGCACCTGGGCGAGGTCGCGCAGCAGGCGTTCCCGGCCCCCCTCGGGCCGCCCGGCCCGCTTCCACCGGGCGAGCACCTCGGTGATGTCGCCGATGACCTCCTCGCCGTCGCCCAGGGCCACCGCGTCGACGAAGTCGGCGATGGGCTCGGGGTTGAACGTGGCGTGGCCGCCGACGATGACCAGCGGATCGTCGTCGGCCCGGTCGACGGTCCGGACGGGCACGCCGGCGAGGTCGATGCAGTTCAAGAGGTTCGTGTAGACGAGCTCGGCCGACAGGTTGAAGGCGAGGACGTCGAACTGGCCGGCGGGGCGGTGGGTGTCGAGGCTGAACAGCGGGATGTGGTGCTGGCGGAGCTCGCCCTCGAGGTCGGTCCACGGGGCGTAGGCCCGCTCGGCCACGGCGTCGTCGCGCTCGTTCAGCACCTCGTAGAGGATCTGCAGGCCCTGGTTGGGCAGCCCGATCTCGTAGGCGTCGGGGTAGCAGAGCAGCCACGCCACCTTGTGGGGGGCGTGGCGGGGGACGACGGCACCGTCCTCGCAACCGATGTAGCGCGCCGGCTTCTGCACGCGGCCGAGGATCGGCTCGAGCTGGGGCCAGACGGACGTCATACGACGATCAAGGCTACTCGTGCGCTCGTGACCTCCCGCGACGTCCGTGCGTCGCGTCAGCTGAAGCGGCGGGCGTGGACGTTGACGACGAGGCCGATGGCGGCGAAGGCCACGATGGTCGACGACCCGCCGTAGGACACGAACGGCAGGGGAATGCCGGTGATGGGCATGATGCCCATGGTCATGCCCACGTTCTGGAACAGCTGGAACAGGAACATGGCCAGCACGCCCACGCACACCAGGGTCCCGAACGTGTCGCGCGCCAGTTGGGCGGCTCGCCAGATCCGCCAACAGATCACCGCGTAGAGCGCCAGCAGCGAACCGGCCCCGACGAAGCCGAGCTCCTCGCCCACCGCGGTGAAGATGAAGTCGGTGTGCTGCTCGGGCACGTTCGAGAGCCGGGTCTGGCTGCCCTCGAACAAGCCCTGGCCGAAAAAGCCGCCCGCCCCGATGGCGATCTTCGACTGTTCCAGGTTGTAGGCCTCGCCCTGGCTGCCACCGACGATGACGTCGGAGTCGTCCTGGGCCAGGAAGACGGTGAGACGGTCGCGCTGGTACTCCTCGAGCATCGAGGAGTTCACGACCACGCCGACGGCGATCACACCACCCAACAGGAGGGCGCCGAGGTGACGGGGCTGGGCGCCGCCGACGAAGAGGAGCCCGAGCGTGATGGCCACCAGCACGAAGGCGGTGCCGAGGTCGGGCTGGAGCATGATCAGCCCGAGGGGCAGCACGGCGAGGCCCAGGCAGGTGCCGAAGCGGCGCAGGTCGACCTCGTCGCGGAACTGCGCCAGCACGGCCGCCAACCCGAGGATGAGGGCCAGCTTGGTGAACTCCGACGGCTGCAACTGGAACGAACCCACCTGGAACCAGGCCTGCGTGCCGTTCTGACTGCTGCCGAGCGGTGACAGGACACCGAACAGACCGACCATGACCGCCCCGTAGGCGAGGGGCGCCACCTCGACGAAGCGGCGGTAGTCGACGCCGGCCACCACCGTCCCGACGACGACGCCGAGGGCGACGAAGCCGCCCTGGCGCATCAGGAACGAGGTGACCAGCGGCTCCTCGCCCCCCGGGCCCCGGGTGGCGCTGTAGACCATGAGGGCGCCGACGGCGGCGAGCGCGGCCACCGCCCCGAGCAGCATGACGTCGACGTGGCGCCAGGCCGCGGCGGGGTCGTGGCCCAGGCGGTGGGCGGCCGAGCGCCGGCCCGGCGCCGTGCTCCCGAGGCCGAGGCCGAGCCCGGCGGAGGGCCGGCGGGTGGGCGGGGCGATGGCCATCAGTCGGTCACGTCGCCGGAGTCAACGGCCTGGGCGAGCGGCGCGGAGAGCACCCCACCGGGTTCCAAGGTCGGGAGGAGGGCAGGATCGGCGATGGGCGCCAGGATCCGGGCGACGACCGGGGCCGCCGCCCGGCCGCCGAAACCGGATTCCTCGAGGATCGCCACCGCCGCGTAGCGGGGAGCCCCGACCGGGGCGAAGGCGGCGAACAACGCGGTGTCGGCCTTCCCGGTGACCTGGGCCGTGCCGGTCTTGCCGGCGACGGGGAAGGTGACGGGGAACGAGCTGAAGGTGCTGGCCGAGGTGCCCGCGCCGAGGTCCCCGTCGACGGTGGAACCGGCCAGGCCGTCGACGATCGGCTGGCGGATGTTCGGGGGCAGCGCCACCTCGGCGCGCACCACGCTCTCGACGTCGAGCACGACCGCCTCGGGGCCGGCGGCGGGCTCGGTGCCGGCGCGCTGCACCCGGTCGACGACCCGGGGCTCGAGGAGTTGGCCGCCGTTGGCGATGGTGGCGTAGGCGTTGGCCAGCTGCAGCGGGGTGACCGCCACCTCGCCCTGGCCAATGGCGGTGTTGAGGTTGTCGCCGGTCTGCCAGCGACCGTAGACCTCGGGGTTCTCCTCCACCTGCTGCGCCCGGATCGCCGGTGTGGGGATCCGACCGTCGAGCTCGGGCAGCTCGATGCCGGTCGTGGCGCCGAAGCCGAAGGTGATGGCGGCGTCCTGGATGGGCGACTCGCCGAAGGTGGTGCGCTCGTTCCACAGGCGGGCGCCGATGTCGTAGTAGTAGACGTCGGACGACACCGCCAGCGAACGCCGGAGGTCGACGGCGCCGTACCGTGTGCTCCCGGCGTTGCGGAAGGTGCACCGTCCGCGGCAGTCGCCGAGGGTGAAGGTGCCCTCGTCGTTGACGATCGTCTCGGGGGCGAGAGCGCCGACGGTCAGCGCGCCGTAGGCCGTGAACGGCTTGAACGTCGACCCGGGTGCGTACTGCCCCTCGACGGCCCGGTTGATGAGCGGGTTGAAGCTGCCTTCGGCGGTGAGCGCCGCCCACTCGACGTCGTCGATGCCATCGGTGAACGTCGCCGCGTTGAACGTCGGGAACGACGCCATGGCGACCACCGCCCCGGTGGTCGGGTCGGTCACCACCGTCGAGCCGGCCTGGGCCACGTTGGATTCGTTCCCACCACCGACGCGCCGCCCCTGGGCGGCCTCGAGCTCTTCGCGGAGTGCCGTCTCGGCGATGGCCTGGAGGGTGGCGTCGATGGTGAGGTAGACGTCGTGGCCGGCCACCGGGGGCTCGTAGGAGAGCGTGGAGATGGTGTTGCCCCGGCGGTCGACCTCGATCACCCGTCGGCCCGGCTCACCCCGCAGGTACTGCTCGTAGGCCCGTTCCACCCCGCCCTTGCCGATCTCGTCGGTGAGCTGGTAGAGGAGCGGGTCGTCGAGGCGGGCGGCGAACTCCTCGTCGTTGATGGCGCCGACGTAGCCGAGGACGTGAGCCGCCAGCGTGCCCATCGGGTAGGTGCGCACCGCCCGCTGGTCGACGCGGACGCCGCCGTAGAAGTCGTCCTGGTGCTCGGTCAGGTAGACGGCGACGTCCTCAGGCACGTCCTCGGCCACCGGGACCGGCGTGTAGGGACTGAAGCGGTCGGACGCCAGCAGCGTCTCGAGCGACTCGATGGTCGGGGGTTCGGCGACGGAGGCCAGCTCGACGGTGAGCCGCTCGAGGAGATCGTCGCGTTCGCCCTCGTCGAGCTCGGTCAACACCCGGCGGTCGAGACTCACCTCCAGGGTGGTGCGGTTGTCGACGAGCACGACGCCGTTGACATCGAGGATCCGACCGCGCGGGGCGGGCTCGATGATCTCCCGCTGCTGGTTGGCCTCGGCGGCCTCCGCCAGCTCGGGCGCCTCCAGGACCTGCAGGTACCACAAGCGGGCGAAGAGGGCGGCGAACAGCGACACCGAGACGATGGCGACGATGCCGAGCCGGAGGCGGGGTCCGTCCGAGGTCATCTACGCCCCAGTGGTAGCAAACGGTCGGCGGGGGCTTCGACCCAGCGTCCGAGCCGGGTGGCGGGGAGCACAAGGGCGGCGTTGACGATGGCGACGACGGCGATCATGGCGAGCAGCGACCCCGAGACGGCGCCGACGAGGCCGACGACGGTGCCGGCCACGGCGAAGGCGATGAGCCCGGCGGCGGAGCCGAGCGCTGCCGCCGCGACCGGCAACCACCAGGTGGCGCGCAGCACGCCGGCCTGGAACGACCCGACCAGGTACCCGGTCAGGCAGTAGGAGAGGGCGGCGAGCCCGAACGGGGTCGTCCGCCACAGCACGGCGTCGGCGGCCAGCCCGGCGGCGAACCCGGCGACGGCGCCCCGATCGGGACCGGCCACCAGGGCGGCGACCACCGGCACCAACAGGACCACGTCGGGACGGGCGCCGGCGATCTCGATCGGACCGATCACCGAGGCCTGCAGCAGCAGGGCCCCGACGAGCACCAGCGCCGCACGGAAACCGCGCATCAGGCGCTCGGCTCCCACAGCATCACGCGCACGTAGGACAGGTTCGCGAGGTCCGCCAACGGTTCGACGGCGAGCTCCTGGGCGAGTTGGTCGGCCGACGAACGGATGCTGGTGACTCGTCCCACGGGGATGTCGGGCGGGAAGATGCTGCGGCTGACCCCCGAGGTGGTGAGGGCGTCACCCTCCTCGACCTCGACGCTGGGGCCGATGCCTTCGTCGACCCGGATCGGGGCACCGATGCCGGCCCCCTGGGCGAAGCCGACGGTCTGCGACGGGACATGGCGCACCCCGAGATCGAAGCCGGCCTCGGTCACCAGTTGCACCACGCTACGGCTCCCGGTGATCGACACGATGCGCCCGACGAGGCCGGCCTCGGTGACCACCGGCATTCCCTCCGCCAACCCGTCGTCGCTGCCCTTGTCGAGCTGGATCGACTGCTCGAAGTTGGTCTGGGGACCGCTGACCACCCGAGCCACCACGGTGTCGATGGCACCGGTGAACGAGAGGTCCTCGAGCTCGGCGAGGTCCTCGAGTTGCCCGGCGGCGTCCTCGTTGCGCACCTCGTCGCCGTCGATCTGGTCCAACCGTTGTCGCAGTGCCTCGTTCTCGGCCTCGAGGTCGTCGTAGCCGGTGATGCCGTTCCAGGCATCGGAGAACGGGTTGGTGACGGTGTCGACCGCGCCCTCGAGGGGGCTGAAGACGGTGCCGGCAGCGCCGCGGACGTCGTCGATGACTCCCGCCCCCCGGAAGTCGAGCGTGAGGACGGTGACCGAGCTCAGGATGAGCACGATCAGCGTGAGCCGGGAACGGCCGGAGCGACGGGACAGCGCCATGGCGACGCTGCGGTCAGCGGTCGGCGCCCGACGAGAACAACACGCCCTTCAGGGCGTCGAACTCCTCGAGGGTCTGCCCGGAACCGAACGCCACGCAGTGCAACGGGTCGTTGGCGATCACGATGGGCATGCCGGTCTCGTGCTGGATGCGGGCATCAAGGCCGTGGAGCAGGGCGCCGCCGCCGGCGAGCACGATGCCGCCCTCCATGATGTCGGCGGCGAGCTCGGGCGGGGTCTTGTCAAGGGTCACCTTGACGGCGTCGACGACCGCCGACACCGGCTCCTCGATGGCGTCGCGGATCTCCTCGGTGGAGGTCACGATGGTCTTGGGCAGGCCGGTGACGAGGTCGCGGCCGCGGATCTCGGCGTGGAGCTCCTCGACGAGGGGCCAGGCCGAGCCGAGGGTGATCTTGACCTCCTCGGCGGTGCGCTCGCCCAGGGCGAGGCCGTACTCCTTCTTGATGAAGGCGATGATGGCCTCGTCGAGCTCGTCACCGCCGACGCGCACCGACTGGCTGGCCACGATGCCGCCGAGGGAGATGAC
>JBBJOU010000055.1:0-9921 GCA_037724305.1 Acidimicrobiales bacterium | reverse complement strand
ATCTTCGCCATCAACGAACTGCCCGACCTCGCCGAGCGCATCCAGGTGGGGCTGCTCAACGTGCTCGAGGAGCGCGACATCCAGGTGCGGGGCTACAAGATCCGGCTCCCGCTCGACGTGGTGCTGGTGGCATCGGCCAACCCCGAGGACTACACCAACCGGGGCCGGATCATCACGCCGCTGAAGGACCGCTTCGGCGCCCAGATCCGCACCCACTACCCGCTCGAGATCGCCACCGAGGTGGCCATCGCCGAGCAGGAGGCCCGACCGCTGGAGGCCGAGGGGCTGCGGGTGTCGATCCCGTCGTACATGGCCGAGGTGGTGGTGACGCTCTCGCACCTGGCCCGCCAGAGCCCGCACATCAACCAGCGCTCCGGCGTGTCGGTGCGCCTCAGCGTGGCCAACCGGGAGACGATGGTGGCCAACGCGGCGCGCCGCGCCCTGCGCCTCGGCGAGACCGACGCGGTGCCCCGCATCGCCGATCTCGAGGCGCTGGCGTCGTCGACCGCCGGCAAGGTCGAGATCGAGGCCGTCGACGAGGGCCGTGACGCTCAGGTGGTGGAGCAACTGCTCAAGGCGGCGGTGCTCACGGTGTTCCGCGAGCGCCTGCCCATCGAGCGCCTCCGCGACGTGCTGGCCGCGTTCGACGACGGCGTCGTGGTCCACGCCGGCGACGACGTCGCCGCCAGTGACGAGGCGGCCCTCGTCCAGTCGGTGCCTGCGCTGCGCGCGCCCGTGCTCGAGCTCACCGGCGGCGACGAGTCCCCCGCCGCCATCGCCAGCGCCGTCGAGTTCGTGCTCGAGGGCCTGCACCTGGCCAAGCGCCTCAACAAGGACGCCGTCGCCGGCAAGGCCACCTATCGCGGCCGCTGAGCTCGTTCTTTGTGGGCGTGGCCACCGTCAGGGTGGTCAGCCCGACAAAGAACGGAGGGTGGGGGTGGGGGTGCGGTCGCGGTCGAGCATGCCGCTGCGGGCGGCGAAGCCGACCGGCTCCTCGTAGCCGTCGATGGCCGACCACCAGAAGCAGCCGCGCACCTTGACGCCGTCCTCGACAGCCTGGCGCAGCTCGCTGGCCAGGCCGCGGGTGGTGTCGGCCCGGCGCCCTTCGTCGACGTCGACGGCACCGGTGGCGGCCACGATCAGCTCCCGGTCGGCCAGCTCGTCGGCGACGCGGTGCAGGGTCTCGCCCAGGGCCGGCGCCCAGGGCGCCCATCCCAGGGGGCCGGGCTCGGTGCCGCGCGGCCAGGGGTGGAACGACCCGTCGGGCGCCACCGCGACGGCGTGCGAGCACGACAACCCGACCAGGTCCCACGCCTCGAGGCGCTCCGGGTCGGCCCACGACCGCCACAGCAGGTCCTCGGCCTCGGCCGCGGCACGCCGCCCGGCCGGTGTGGGCTCGAGGGCGTAGATGGGCGGGAGCCACTCGCTGGAGGCCACCGGCGCCGCCCCCCCTCGGAGCAGGCCGGCGGCCTGGGCGTCGGCGTGTTGGAGCGCCCGCAGGCCGGTGCCGGCGTCGTCGACGCTGTGCCGCCCCGGGGGCCGCCGGGCGTTCAGCCAGGCGTCGAGGGCGTAGCGCACGGGCTCGTGGATGGTGAACCAGCCGTCGACCAGGTCGCCGAACGCCTCGGCCACCCGGTCGACGTGGGCCGGCCACACCCGGCGGGCCATGCGCTCGTCGAGGAACCCCCGCTCGTCCTCGCTGAACCACCCTGGAAATGTCCCGTGGGCGAGGCAGACCCACACGTCGAGGCCGGCGGCGTGGGCGGCGGCGAGGATGAGGCGGTAGCGCTCGACCTCGTCCCGGTCGAGGCGGTCGGCCCGCTTCGGCTCCAGCCGCGCCCACTCGAGGGTGAGGCGCACGGCGCCGAAGCCGACCTCGCCCAGCAGGCGGAAGTCCTCCCGGTGGTGGACGTCGAAGCCGTTGCCGTCGCCCGACGGCGGGGCGTGGCCGTCGGCCTCCCACCCCGCCCAGTCGGCGGCCGGCGCCGCCCCCTCGCTGTGCAACGACGACGTGGCCACCCCCCACGTGAACCCGTCGGGCACCCACCCGGGGGCCGCACCTGTCGGCTCCACCTCGTCGAGCTCGTCGTCGAACATCGGCACGAGTATCGCCGTCGAGGTTGTCGCTCTTCGAGATGGAGCGGGTGCTTCGCTCCCTCCTCGGCCTCTGAGGCCGCGGCCTCGGTAGCGTGACCCGATGCCAGCGCGGCGCCAGAGACGGTTCACGTACTCCCGCTGGGACGGTACCCAGCACGGCTTCGACCTCGACGCCGACTCCGTCTTCGACGAGATCACCGACGACCTCCTCTACCACGGTGACCTCAACGCCGCCCTGCGCCGCCTCCTCCAGCAGGGCTTCAAGGATCGCGACGGGCGCGACGTGCAGGGCCTGCGCGACGTCCTGGAGCGCCTGCGCCGGCGCCGCCGCGACGAGCTGGAGCGCCACGACCTCGGTGGGGTCTACGACGAGATCGCCGAGGCGCTGCGCGAGGTGGTCGAGACCGAGCGCCGGGCCATCGACGACGCCACCGCGGCGGCACAGGTATCAGGCGACGATCGCCGGCGCGAGACCGCCGAGGCGGCGGGCGCCGAGCGTCACGCCAGCCTGTCCATGCTCCCCGACGACCTGGCAGGGCGGATGAAGGCCCTCGAGCACCACGATTTCCAGTCGGTCGTGGCTCGCGAGCGATTCGAGGAACTGGTCGCCCAGCTGCGCCAGCAGCTCATGCAGCAGTACGTCGACCAGATGTCCGACGCCGTGTCGGGGACCAGTCCCGAGGCCATGGCCGCGATGTTGGACATGCTGGCCGAGCTGAACCACATGCTCGAGCAGCGGGCGGCGGGCGATGAGCCCGACTTCGAGGGGTTCATGTCCCGCCACGGCCACTTCTTCCCCGAGAACCCGCAGACGCTCGACGAGCTGCTCGAGGTGATGGCCCGGCGCATGGCGGCGGCCCAGGCGATGCTCAACTCGATGACCCCGGCGCAGCGCGACCAGATGCGCCAGCTGTCCGAGCAGCTCCTCGAGGACATGGACCTGCGCTGGCAGGTCGACCAGCTACAGGGCCATCTGCGCTCGTCGTTCCCCCAGGCCGGGTGGGAGCGTCGCTACGACTTCTCCGGCGCCGATCCCCTCGACCTCGCCGAGGCGGCCGACGTCATGGAGCGCCTGGGCGACCTCGACCGCCTCGAGCAGCTGTTGCGGGGCGCCACCAACCCCGGCGCGCTGGCCGAGGTCGACGTCGACCGGGCTCGCGACCTGCTCGGCGACGAGACGGCAGAGAGCCTCGAGCGCATGGCCGAGATCGCCCGCCTCCTCGAGGAGGAGGGCTACGTCGAACAGCGCGAGGGCCGGCTCGAGCTGACCCCCCGGGGCATGCGCAAGATCGGGTCGAACGCCCTCGCCGACCTCTACCGCAAGCTCGCCCACGACCGTCCCGGCGACCACCGCCTCGACCGTGTCGGCGCCGGCCACGAGCGGGCGTACGAGACCAAGCCCTACGAGTTCGGCGACCCGTTCAACCTCTCGATCGAACGCACCGTGCGCAACGCCCTGCGCCGCACCGGTGGCGGGACCCCGGTGCACCTCGAGCCGGCCGACTTCGAAATCGAACGCACCGAGCAGCAGACCCGGACGGCGAGCGTGCTCATGCTCGACCTGTCGCTGTCGATGCCCATGCGCGACAACTTCCTGCCGGCCAAGAAGGTCACCATGGCGCTGCACAGCCTGATCAGCAGCCAGTACCCGCGTGACTACCTCGGCATCGTCGGCTTCAGCTCGGTGGCACGGGTCCTGGCGCCCCACGACCTCCCCGAGGTGTCATGGGACTACGTGTACGGGACGAACATGCAGCACGGCCTCCTGCTCAGCCGCCAACTCCTGGCCCGCCAGTCGGGCACCAAGCAGATCATCATGATCACCGACGGCGAGCCGACCGCCCACTTCGAGGCAGGCATGGCCGAGCCGTTCTTCCACTACCCGCCGGTGCGCGAGACCGTCGACGCCACCCTGCGCGAGGTCAACCGCTGCACCCGCGAGGGCATCCGCATCAACACCTTCATGCTCGACGTCACCAGCTACCTGCGCGAGTTCATCGAGAAGCTCACCATCCTGAACGGCGGCCGGGCCTTCTACACCACCAACGACAACCTCGGCGACTACGTCCTCCATGACTTCATCGAGCACCGCCGAGCCCACCGCTCCGCTCGCCGCTGACCTCGCTCACGGCTGGACGCTGCGGGCGCGGCGGCTCTGGGCCGAGAGGAAGCGGGTCCACACGAACCAGGCGATGACGGCGGCGATGAGGGCCAGCACGATGGTCTGGACGTAGCCGAGGTAGCCCTCGACGCTGTCCCAGCGCTCCCCCAGGGCGAAGCCGGCACCGATCAGCGCCGAGTTCCACACCAGGCTGCCGATGGCGGTGTAGACGGTGAACTTCACGAACGGCATCCGGCGGAAGCCGGCCGGGATCGACACCAGCGAGCGGATGAGCGGGACGCAGCGGCACAGGAGCACGGCGGTGCCGGACCGGCGGTCGAACCAGCCCTCGGCGCGATCGAGGTCGTCGACGGTGATGCGGAACCACCCGCCGTAGCGCATGGTGAGCCGGCGGATGCGGCCCGGTCCCACGGCGGCGGCGATGCCGTAGAGGATCCACGCCCCGATCACCGAGCCCACGGTGGCGGCGATGACCATCCCGACCAGCCACGCGTCGCCCCGGCCGGCGACGAAGCCGGCGAGGGGCAGCACGATCTCCGACGGGATCGGGGGGAAGAGGTTCTCGAGGGCGACGAGGAAGGCGACGCCGACGTAGCCGAGTCGCTCGACGACGCTGGTCACCCACTCCGTCAGGTCGCTCAGCACCGGTCATGCGCTCCTGGCGTGGGGGTCCGCAGTCCTCGACGGTAGGCGACAGCGCCCCTCGCGCCGCAGCGGACGATCGACCCGGAACCTCCCGCCGGCGCATTGCCCCTTGCGTTCCCGCACCATCGCGGTAGAGAATCACACGACTGTAGTTACACGTGTGCTATGGCCTGCCGATGGAACCTCCAGCGGCAGGGCCCGTGCACCGCACCGACGGTACGACCGGGGCGGATCGGGCGAGGAGGAAGGTCGCACATGCGCATCACCACGACCACCGAGACCGAGGCGCCGTCCAGCTCCCGGAGCTGGCAGGAGCTCGCCAACTGCCTCGGCGTCGATCCCGACCTGTTCTTCCCGGAACGGGGGGCGTCGACGCGCGAGGCCAAGGAGGTCTGCCGAGGCTGCGTGGTTCGTGAGGACTGCCTCGAGTTCGCCCTGGCCAACGGTGAGAAGTTCGGCATCTGGGGCGGGATGAGTGAGCGGGAGCGGCGTCGCATCCGCCGCCAGCGCGCCGTGGCCCGGCGGACGCCTCAGGTGGGCTGACCGCCGGCGTCGCGCGCTCGTGCCAACGCGTCGGCCCGGACGGCGAGCCGGGCTTCGATGGTGCGGTCGGGGGCGAGGTCGAGCTCGGCCCAGCGGGTGGGATCGACGGCATGCAGGACCGCCGCGGGCACCAACCCGACCAACTCGGCCCCGGCGACGGCGACGGCGGCCGCCACCCGGTCATGGGCCTCGGCCGGGCCCACCGCGGTGGGGTCGATCAGGTTCATCGACACCTGGACACGGTCACCGACCTCGAGGCCGAGCGCCCGTAGGCCGGGGCCCCGTACGGCGGCCGCCACGGCCCGGGCCCGACCGAGATCTGGGTGCTCGAGCCACACGTTGTAGGCCACCAGGACGAGCCGGGCGCCCACGGCACAGGCACCGGCGCGCTCGTGCGGCGTCGCCGGGCCGTGATCGGGGGCCAGGGTGGTGAACGCCTGGCGCCGTACCTCGGGCAGCGTGCGTTCGGGCCCGTACGTGAAGGCGGGCACCGCCAGGGTGTCGCCCAGCCAGGTTGCGAAGCGGTCGCGGGCCGCCACCGCGTCGGCCGGGGCGGAACCCCGGAGCGCGACGAACGGCACCACGTCGAGGGCCCCGAGCCGGGGGTGGGCCCCGTGATGGCGGCGCAGGTCGATGCCGGTGACGGCGGCCTCGGCCACCCGCCGGGGCGCGGTCTCGCCCACCAGCGTGAGCACGGCGCGATGGTGATTGGGGTCGACATGGATGTCGAGGAGGTCGTCGCCGCTGGCGCGGACGAGGGTGGCCAGCACCCCGGCGTCACGCCCCTCGCTCACGTTCACCACGCACTCGAGCACCGTCAGCCGACCCTGGCCCGACGACCGACGGGCACGGCGGTACCCCCGGCGGGCGCCACGGGTAGGGTTGCGTCCGTGAACCTCGGTGCCCCTGAGCTGCTCATCGTCCTGGTCATCATCCTGCTCGTGTTCGGCGGTACCCGTCTGCCCAAGCTCGCCCGTTCGCTGGGTCAGGCCCAGAAGGAGTTCAAGACCGGGCTCTCGGCGAGCGAGGAGGCGGCCGCCGAGCGAGAGCGCGCCGCCATCGACGCCCCGACCGACGCACCGATCGACCGCGGGACCACGGACCGACCCCCCGAGGACCGTCGGGACGGCCCGCGCTCCTAGCCCCAGGGGTTCCACCGGTGCGCCGCACCCGGGGAACCGACGGTGGCACCCTGTCGTTGTCGTGACGAGCCATCCACCGAACCCCCAACCTGCGGCCGGTGTCGTCCCCTCGTGGGAGGACGTCGCCCGCTCCCATGGGCGCTTCATCTACTCGGTGGCGTACCGGCTCACCGGTAGGCACGACGACGCGCAGGATCTGGTGCAGGAGGTGTTGGTGCGGGTGCAACGAGGTCTGGCGAACTACAAGCCGGGCTCGCTCGAGGGCTGGTTGAGCCGCATCGCCACCAACGCGTTCCTCGACGACATCCGGCGCCGGAAGCGGCGACCGCAGGAGACGATCCCCGAGGAGTTCGACCGGGTGGCGCCGCCGTCGATGGGCGCTGACGAGCAGCTGGCCACCGAGGCGCTGCCCGACCACCTCCAGGACGCGCTCCGGGGCCTCCCGGAGGACTATCGGGCCGCGGTCGTGCTGTGCGACGTGGTGGGCCTGCCGTACGAGGAGATCGCCGATCACCTCGGCGTACCCGTGGGCACGGTGCGGAGCCGCATCCACCGCGGCCGGTCGCGGCTCCGGGCGGTGCTGGCATGACCGCGACCACCGGTGGCCCCCTCGATCCCCGTCAGGCCGAGCTGCTGTCGGCGCTCGTCGACGGTGAGCTGGCCGGCGCCGAACGCGCCGAGGCCGACGCCCTGCTGGTGCAGAGCGGTGCGGCCCAAGCCGAGTACGCCGGCCTGTACCGGACCAAGGAGGCGCTGGGCAGCCTCCCGGCGGTCGAGCCGCCGGCGGGCTTCTTCGAGGCCATGCTGGCCGCTGGTACGCCGCGCGCCGACAGCTTGCCGGTGGCTTCGCCCGGCATCGCGGCCGTCCCCGCGGCGGCCGCCCACCCCGCGCCGGCCCCCTCCTGGCCCGCAACGCCGGCCCCCGCCGCCCCGGCGTGGCCGGCCCTGACCGCCCCCGGCGGGGGTGACGAGCTCGCCGCCCGGCGGGATCGACGCGCCGCTCGGGCCCGGGGCCCCATCGCCGCCGCCGTGGTCGGCATCGCCGCCGCCAGCGTGGTCTTGGGCGGCGTGGTCGGGCCTGATGCCTCCGTGCGTCCGCCGCTCGAGGACGTGGCCGCCGCCCAGGGCGGCTCGCTCCCCACCGGCGCCGACGAGGACTTCCAGACCGTTCGTCGCGCCGACGACCTCGGCGACCACCCCGCACCGCCGGCGGAGCTGGCCGACGGTTCCGTGCTCGTCGAGACCCTGGCCGCCACCTCCGGAGAGGGCATCCTCGCCGTCTACGAGGCCGACGGCGAGGTGCGGACCGTCTACCGCCAGGAAGGCGCCGTCGACTGGTCCGCCCTGCCCGAGGGCGTCCGGGCCACCGTCGAGGGCGACGAGACGTGGGAGGACCTGACCACCGACGGCTTCGAGCGGGTCATCGTCGAGCGGGGCGGCGCCATCTACACCCTCGTCGGCGAGGTCGACGCCGACGTGCTGGTCGGCATCGGTCTGGAGCTACCCGAGGCCGAGGAGCAGCCCGACGGCCTCCTCGAGCGCCTCCGTCGCGCCGCTCGGGGCCTCGTCGAGGTCTTCTAGAGCCGGCTGTCAGCGGCGGTACCCGTAGTGGGCTTTTCGAACGTCGCGGGGTAGGGGGGGGCGGCGGGTGATAGGACCCGCCGGCCCCCGGGGGTCCCCGCCTTCTCAGTCGGCGGTGCTGATGGCGGGGGCGGCGCCCCGGCGGCGCTTGGCGATGCGGCGGCGCTCACGCTCGGAGCAGCCGCCCCATACGCCGTGGTCGATCCGGTTGGTCAGCGCGTGCTCGAGGCAGAGGGCCTTGACCGGGCAGGTCGCGCAGATGCCCCGAGCGACGTCGACGCCGACCCCGTCCGACGGGAAGAACGTCGCCGGTGGGTGATCGCGGCAGTTGCCCTGTCGCATCCATGAGGTTTGGCTGTCGAGGTGGTCCACGGTGCCTCCTGTTCCTCCCTCATCTACGAAGCTGCGGGCTGAACGGTTCCCTACCTTCGCAGGGTTTCTTGGCGCGGGGCCAGCCCGCGTCACGCCCGTGCCGGTCCCGACGGTCGCCCCCGAGGCGCCGCCCGGTAGCCTCGGCGCTGCCGTGGAACCGTCTCGCCGCCCCCTGCGTGCCGCCCCGGTGGCCGAACCCACCCTCGACGGACCGATCCGGTACCCGACCTCGCCGCCCGCCGCCGCCGCCGAGCCATCGGGCTGGGGACCCGCCGCCGGACCACTGCCCCGTCCGGACCTCGCGACGCCGCCGTCGTACGGCGACGCCGCCGACGCGTGGACCGTGCCCGGCTCACCCCCACCCCTCCCCCCGCTCGGCGGTGACGGCCGTCCGCCGCCGCTGCCCGCCGGCCGGAGCCGGGACCGCAACCGGGGCGCGGTCGGGGCCGCCGCCGTGGGCGCGCTGGTCGGCGCCCTCGTCGCCGGCGGCCTCGGCATCGCCTTCGACGACGACGACGACGCCGCCGCCTCGTCGGGTGCCGGGACCGCCAGCCGTCCGGCGGCGGAGATCCCCAGCGGTGAACCGCTTGACATCCGTCAGGTCCTCGACGTCATCCAGCCGTCGGTGGTCAGCATCGAGGCCGCGGTTCCGGGCGGCGGCGACCTGTTCGGTTCCGCCGGGTCCGGCGTGGTGATCAGCGACGACGGCCTCGTGCTCACCAACGCCCACGTGATCGACGGGGCCCGGGGCATCACCCTGCGGCTGTTCGACGGCACCACCGCCGAGGCCGAGCTGGTGGGGTCCTTCCCCGACGACGACGTGGCCCTCGTCCAGATCGTCGATCCGCAGGGCCTGGTGCCCGCCACCCTCGGTGTGTCCGACGACCTGCTCGTCGGCGACGAGGTGGTGGCCATCGGCAACGCCCTCGACCTCACCGGTGAGCCCACCGTCACCCGCGGCATCGTCTCCGCCCTCGACCGCGAGATCGCCGGCGGCGGGATCCTGCTCGACGACCTCATCCAGACCGACGCCGCCATCAACCCCGGCAACTCCGGCGGGCCCCTCGTCGACAACCAGGGCCGGGTCATCGGGATCAACACCGCCATCATCGACAACGCCCAGAGCATCGGGTTCGCGCTCTCCATCGACGCCGTCAAGCCACTCGTCGACGACATCCGGGCCGGCAACGCCGACCTCACCCCCGACACCGCTGTCCTCGGCGTCAGGAGCATCGACGTCGACGCCATCGAGCCCGCCGTCCTCGAGCGCTTCGGCGTGGTGGCCGACGCCGGCGCCTTTGTGAGCGAGGTGACCCCGGACTCGGCGGCCCAGGAAGGCGGCCTCGCCGAGGGCGACGTCATCGTGGCCATCGACGGCGAGGCGGTGGCCGGGAGCGGCGCCGTGCGCGACGAGATCCG
>JBBJOU010000054.1:0-9932 GCA_037724305.1 Acidimicrobiales bacterium | reverse complement strand
GGTCGGCACCTTCGTCGACGGCCTCAGCGTGATGATGCTGGTGGTCGTCACCCTCATCTCGCTCCTGGTGCACGTGTTCTCGACCGACTACGTGAGCGGCGACCGCCGCTACACGCACTACTTCGCCTTCCTGTCGCTGTTCACGGCGTCGATGCTGCTGCTCGTCATCAGCCGCTCGACGGTGCAGTTCATCACCGCCTGGGAGCTGGTCGGGGTCTGCTCGTTCGCCCTCATCGGCCACTGGTGGGAGGAGAAGCCCAACAGCGACGCCGCCCTCAAGGCGTTCATCACCAACCGGGTGGGCGACGTCGGCCTGCTGGTGGGCATGATCGTGCTCTTCTTCGCCGCCGAGCAGACCTTCGACATCCCGACCGTCAACGCCCTCGCCGTCGAGGGCGAGATCGACCACCTGCTGCTCCTGGTGGGCAGCCTCTGCCTGCTGGCGGCGGTGATGTCGAAGTCGGGCCAGTTCATCCTCCACACCTGGTTGCCCGACGCCATGGCCGGACCGACGCCGGTCTCCGCCCTCATCCACGCCGCCACCATGGTCGTGGCCGGCGTGTTCATGATCGCCCGCTTCTACGGCGTGTTCTGGGACGGCCTCTCCCTCGGGTCCGGCAACCTCAACCTGTTGGTGGTCATCGGCGGCATCACCGTGCTGGGCGGCGCCGGGCTCGCCTTCGTGCAGTCCGACATCAAGAAGGTGCTCGCCTACTCCACCGTCAGCCAGCTCGGCTACATGACCATGGCCCTCGGCGTGGGCGCGTGGACGGCGGCGGTGTTCCACCTCTTCACCCACGCCTTCTTCAAGGCCGGGCTGTTCCTCGGCTCGGGCTCGGTGGCGCACTCGATCCACAGCTTCGACATGGTCAACGACATGGGCGGCATGCGGAAGTTCCAGCCCCGCACCTACGCGACCTTCCTCGTCTGCACCGGCGCCCTGATCGGCATCTTCCCCCTTGCCGGGTTCTGGTCGAAGGACGAGATCCTCGCCGGCGCCGCCCAGCTCGGGGAGACCGGCGACGCCTACCAGCTGTTCATGGTGGTGGGCCTGCTCGGTGCCCTGATGACGGCGGCCTACATGACCCGCTGCATCTGGCTCACCTTCTTCGGTGAGCCCCGGGGCAAGGCCGCCGACACCCACCACGTCCCCCACGAGTCCGGCCCCCGCATCCTGGTGCCGCTCTACATCCTGGCCGGTCTCGCGGTGGTGGCCGGCTTCGCCAACCTCCCCGACTCCGGGGCGCTGTCGTGGGTGCCGGAGGGGGTGGCGCTGCGCTTCGAGCACTACGTCGAGCCGGTGGCCACGTACTTCCCCGGCGAGCTGCCCGACTTCCACCACCCCGAGTTCGCCATCGCCATCGCCCTCGGCTCCACCGTCATCGGGCTCCTCGGCATCGGCCTGGCGTACCTCTACTGGTTCCTCGGTCGGGGCCACGGCGCCACCAAGCGCTCGAAGGTCGCCCGCGTCGGCCACACCGTCCTGATCAACAAGTACTACCTCGACCACCTCTACACCGGCGTCATCGCCGGCGGCACCAAGGGCCCCGTCGCCCGGGCCGCCTACTGGTTCAACCAGCACGTCCTCGACGGCATCGTCGACGGCCTCGGACGGGCGTCCGTGCGCGGCGCCGGATGGACGTACAAGTACATCGACCAGGGCATCGTCGACGGCACCGTCAACGGGTCCGGCTACGCCTCGGACGGGATCGGCCAGTTCCTGCGCCGCTTCCAGACGGGACGGGTCCAGCAGTACGGCGCCCTGATGTTCGGGGCCGCCGTCATCCTCGCCGGCGTCTTCATCGTCGCCGTGTAGCACCGCCTCCCGCCCCACCGATCGCCCAGCACCACCACAGGAGACACCGACAACCGTGGATACGTTCCTCGAAGAGTGGGGCCCCACCGTGGCCGTCTTCGCCCCCATGCTGGGCGCGGCGATCATGTTGTGCATCCCCAAGGAGGCCGAGGAGCTGCACAAGCTCGTCTCGCTCGTCACGTCGTTGGCGGTCTTCGGCGTGCTCATCGCCATCGCCCTCGAGTTCGACTACGGGGCGGCCGGTGACCTGCAGTTCACCACCAACGTCCCCTGGATCTCGGCGATCGACGTCCGCTACAACATCGGCATCGACGGGGTGTCGTTGCCCCTGTTGCTCCTGACCGGGCTCATCGTGCCGCTGGTGTTCATCTACAGCTGGCACCACCTGCCCACCCCGCACAACCCCAAGGCGTTCCTGATCCTGATCCTGGTGCTCGAGACCGGGATGGTGGGCACCTTCGTGGCCCAGGACCTGATCCTGTTCTTCGTCTTCTTCGAGCTGGTCCTGCTCCCGATGTACTTCATGATCGGCGTCTGGGGCGGCGAGGACCGGATGTACGCCGCCATCAAGTTCTTCCTCTTCACCGCCTTCGGCTCGGCGCTCATGCTGGTGGCGTTCCTCGCCCTCTACTTCCTGGCCGACGACCCGACCTTCCAGATCACCGAGCTCCCCGCCGAGGTGGCCGGCATCAGTCGCACCGCCGGGCTGTTCATCTTCGGGGGCATGTTCCTCGGCTTCGGCATCAAGGTGCCGATGTTCCCGTTCCACACCTGGCTCCCCGACGCCCACACCCAGGCGCCCACCCAGGGCTCGGTGATCCTGGCGGCGGTGCTGCTCAAGCTCGGCACCTACGGCTTCATCCGCATCGCCATCCCCATCCTCCCGGACGCGGCGAGGGAGTGGGCGCCCATCATCGGGGGCCTCGCCGTCGTCGGCATCATCTACGGCGCCCTGGGCTGCCTCGCCCAGACCGACATGAAGCGCCTCATCGCCTTCTCGTCGGTGGCGCACATGGGCTACACGATGCTGGGCATCGCCACCCTCACCGACTTCGGCCTCAACGCCGCGGTGATGGGCATGGTCGCCCACGGCCTCATCACCGGGATGCTCTTCTTCATCGCCGGCAGCGTGAAGGACCGCTTCCACACCCTCGAGATCAAGCGCCTCGGCGGCCTGCTCGTCACCGCCCCCCGGATGGGCTGGATGCTGGGCTTCTGCTCGATGGCGTCGCTCGGGCTCCCCGGCCTCGCCGGGTTCTGGGGTGAGTTCCCCGCCATCCTCGCCGCCTACAACCCGGCCGACGGCCTGAACGAGGTCGTGTTCCGCGTCTACATGGTCATCGCCGCCATCGGCACCGTGTTCGCCGCCGGCTACCTGCTGTGGCTCCTGCAGCGCACCGCCTTCGGCACGCCCAAGGACGAGTGGACCGGCCACGAGGACGAGCTCACCGACGTCGGCCGCCAGGAGTGGCTGGCGTGGACGCCGCTGCTGGTGCTCATCCTCGTCCTCGGCGTGTTCCCACAGCTCATCTTCCGCATGACCGACGGCGGGGTCATCCAGGCGCTGCGGGGCGTCACCGAGCTCGCCGCCGGCGGCGGCTGAGCCATGGACGTCGCTGAGTTCGTCAAGCCCGACATCGACTACTCGACGCTGGCCCCGGAGCTCGTGCTCCTGGTCACGGTGGTGATCGTCTTCGCCGTCGACCTCGTCTCCGAGCGCAACAAGGCGCTGCTCGGCACCATCACCGGCCTCGGCCTGCTCGGCGCCATCGTGCCGGTGCTGCTGATGGCGGTCGAGGACCGCGGCCTGCGCGACCTCTTCGACGGCGCCTACGTGGTCGACGACTACGCCCTCGTGCTCAAGGCGCTGTTCCTGGTGTCGGGCTACGTGGTCGTCCTGCTGTCGATGAACTACGTGGCCGAGGGCGACTACTGGGAGGGCGAGTACTACGTCCTGCTGCTCAGCTCGATCCTGGGCATGACGGTGATGGCCTCGGCCCGCGACCTGGTGTCGATCTTCCTCGCCCTCGAGCTGTTGTCGATCCCGGCCTACATGCTCGCCACCTGGCGCAAGCGCGACGCCAAGTCGAACGAGGCGGGCCTGAAGTACTACCTGATGGGTGTGTTCGCCTCGGCGATCATGCTCTACGGCATGACGCTGATGTACGGCATCAGCGGCTCGACCAAGCTCACCGACATCGCCGAGTTCACCGGCGGCTCGTTCGCCGGCGAGCCCATCGTGTCGCTCGGGCTGGTGTTCATCGTGGTCGGCTTCGCCTTCAAGGTGTCGGCCGTGCCCTTCCACACCTGGGCGCCCGACACCTACGAGGGCGCGCCGACCCCGGTCACCGCCTTCCTGTCGGTGGCCTCCAAGGCGGCCGGTTTCGTCGCCCTCATCAACCTCGTCCTCATCGGCTTCGTCGGCACCGAGGACGTCTACCAGCCGCTGTTCTTCGTGCTGGCCGCCCTCACCATGACCGTCGGCAACCTCATCGCCCTGCGCCAGACCAACGTGGTGCGGCTGTTCGCCTACTCCTCGGTGGGCCAGGCCGGCTACATGCTGGCCCCGCTGGCGGTGGCGGGGGCCAGCGACGAGGCCCGGGCCGACTCCATCGGCGCCCTCGTGGTGTACCTGCTGATCTACGGCGCCATGAACCTCGGGGCGTTCGCGGTGATCATCGCCGTGGCCCGCAAGACCCGCTCGGGCGAGACCTCCAGCTTCGGCGGACTGTTCGAGTACGCCCCCGGCCTCACCGTGGTCATGACCGTGTTCCTGTTCGCCCTCGCCGGTATCCCGCCCCTCGGGGGCTGGTTCGCCAAGTTCGTGGTCTTCCGGGCCGTGGTGCTGCCCGGCACCGGTCTCGGCTACGCGCTGGCGGTGCTCATCGCGGTCAACTCGGTGATCGCCCTCTTCTACTACGCCCGCATCGCCCAGCTGATGTGGATGCAGCCCGTCCCCGACGGCGACCGCTCACCCATCCGGGTCCCCCCGTCGCTCACCGGCGCCCTGGCCATCTGCTGCATCGTCACCGTCCTGTTCGGCGTCGCCCCCGGCCTCGTCGGCGACGTCGGCCAGTTCGCCCGCCTGTCGCTCGCCCTCTAGTGCCCCCGTTCTTTGGGGGCTGGGCCACCGCCACGGTGGCTGGGTCGACAAAGAACCTGCCGTGAGAGCGAGGATCGAGCGGCTGGGTCCCCGGCCGTGGTCGGAGCTGGTGGCGGCGGCCAACGACGCCTTCTACGACGAGACCGGCGGCGGGGCCGGCCGGGGCGGAGGCGACTTCGTCACCAGTCCCGAGGTCGGGCCCCTGTTCGGGGCGGTGGTGGCGCAGACCGTCGACGACTGGTGGCAGGCGACCGGGTCCCCCGACGTGGCCGTGGTGGTCGAGGCCGGCGCCGGGCCGGGAACGCTCGCCCGCTCGGTGCTGGCCGCCCGGCCGGCGTGCGCCCCGGCGTTGCGCTGGGTTTTGGTCGAGCGCTCGCCCGGCCAGCGGGCCCGCCACGGCCGGTACCTGTCGCTCGAGGAGCCGGCCGTCGCCCTGCCCCCCGACCCGGCCGACGACAGCGCCGTCCCGGCACCCACCCCTGCGCCCGACGGACCGATCGTGGTGAGCCTGGCCGCTCTGCCCCGCCTCGCCCGGCCCTGCCTGGTCTTGGCCAACGAGCTCCTCGATGACCTCCCCTTCGACCTGTGGGAGGCCCGTGCCGGGCGCTGGGGCGAGGTCCGCATCGGCCTCGCCGGCGCCGCGCTGGAGGAGATCCTGGTGGCGACCGAGCCCCCAACCTGGCTGCCCCCCGCCGACGACCTCCCCGACGGTGCCCGGGTGCCGGTGCAGGCCGCCGCCGGCGCCTGGCTGCGTGACGCCCTCGCCCTCGCCCGGCCGGAGCAAGGAGGACGGGTCGTCGCTCTCGACTACTGCTCGACGACCCCCGAGCTGGCCCGCCGCCCCTGGCCCGACTGGGTTCGCACCTACGCCGCCCACGGCCGCGCCGGCCACCCCCTCGTCGAGGTGGGGACCGCCAACATCACCTGTGAGGTGGCCATCGATCAACTGGGACGGGTGCGGACCCCGGACGCCGACGTCGCCCAGTGCGACTGGCTCGGCGCCCACGGCCTCGCCGCGCTCGTGGCCGAGGCCGAGGCCGTCGACCCCGCCCGAGTGGTGGCCGGCGAACTCGCTGCCATCCGTCTGCGCAGTCGCCTGACCGAAGCCGCCGCCCTCACCGACCCCGCCGGCCTCGGGGCCTTCCGCGTCCTGCAGTGGGGGGCGTGAACCGACCCGTCGGTGGCGAGATCGCGCTCGACCGCACCCGTCGCGGGCGAGAGGGTGGGCGCCATGGCCACCTGGTTCCACCGCGTCGTGACAGGTGGCTGCCTAGGCTCCACGGCGCACACGGGGACGAGGGGGACGCGCGCCGATGGCCACCGACAGCACGAACGAGGGCGCCGCCGAGGCACGGGTGGCGGCGATCGAGAACCTCTCGACCGAGGACCGCACCTTTGCGCCGCCGGCCGGGTTCCGGGAGCGGAGCCGGGTGGCGGGCACGTTCCTCTACGACGAGGCGGCCACCGACGACGAGGGGTTCTGGGCCCGCCAGGCGGCCGACCTGCTCGACTGGGATCGCGACTGGGACACCATCCTCGATTGGCAACCGCCGTTCGCCAAGTGGTTCGTCGGCGGCCAGCTCAACGTCTGTCGCAACGCCGTCGACCGCCACGTCGACGCCGGGCGGGGCGAGGTCGTCGCCTACCACTGGGAAGGCGAGCCGGGCGACACCCGCACCATCACCTACGCGGATCTCCTCGAGGAGGTACAGCGGGCCGCCAACGCCCTCAAGGGGCTCGGCGTCGAGCGGGGCGACCGGGTCGCCATCTACATGCCGATGATCCCCGAGCTACCCGTCGCCATGCTGGCGTGTGCCCGCATCGGCGCCGCCCACTCGGTGGTCTTCGGCGGGTTCAGCCCCGATTCGCTCGTCGACCGCATCAACGACGCCGGCTGCCGGGTGGTCATCACCGCGGATGGCGGCTTCCGCCGGGGCGCCCCCAGCCTGCTCAAGCCCAACGTCGACCTCGCCGTGGCCGGCTGCCCGACGGTCGAGCACGTGCTCGTCGTGCGGCGGGTCACCGACCATGCCTCCACCCCCCCTGGCGTCGCCGTCGAGATGGTGGACGGTCGCGACCAGTGGTGGCACGACCTCGTGGGCGCCGCCGCCCCCGACTGCCCGGCCGAGCCCATGGACGCCGAGCAGCTGCTCTACCTGCTCTACACATCGGGCACCACGGCCAAGCCCAAGGGCATCATGCACACCACCGGCGGCTACCTCACCCAGGTGGCGTTCACCCACCGCTACGTCTTCGACCAGCAGGACGACGACGTCTACTGGTGCGCCGCCGACATCGGCTGGGTGACCGGGCACAGCTACATCGTCTACGGGCCCCTCACCAACGGCGCCACCTCGGTCATGTACGAGGGCACCCCCGACACCCAGACCGCGACGGGGGGTGGACGGGAGCACGGGCGCGACCGGTGGTGGGACATCATCGAGCGCTACGGCGTCACCACCCTCTACGCCGCCCCCACCGCCATCCGCACGTTCATGAAGTGGGGCCGGGCCGAGCCCGACGGTCACGACCTGTCGTCGCTGCGCCTGCTCGGCAGCGTGGGGGAACCCATCAACCCCGAGGCCTGGATCTGGTACCACGAGGTCATCGGCGGCGGCCGGTGCCCGATCGTCGACACCTGGTGGCAGACCGAGACCGGCGCCATCATGATCTCGCCGCTGCCGGGGGCGACCACGCTCAAGCCCGGCTCGGCCACCTTCGCGCTGCCCGGCATCGGCGCCGAGCTGGTCGACGACGCCGGTCAGGTCGTCACCAACGGCGGCGGCTACCTCACCCTCACCCGGCCGTGGCCGTCGATGCTGCGAGGCATCTACGGCGACCCTGATCGCTACATCGAGACCTACTGGTCGCGCTTCCCGGGCCGCTACTTCGCCGGCGATGGCGCCAAGCTCGACGACGACGGCTACCTCTGGCTGCTGGGCCGGGTCGACGACGTCATGAACATCTCCGGCCACCGCATCTCGACCACCGAGGTCGAGTCCGCCCTGGTGAGCCACCCGTCGGTCGCCGAAGCCGCGGTGGTCGGTGCCACCGACGCCACCACCGGCCAGGCCATCGTCGCCTATGTGATCCCCCGCGGCGGCCACGACCCCACCGGGGAGCTCGGCGAGGAGGTCCGCCGCCACGTCGGCACCAAGCTCGGCGCCATCGCCAAGCCCAAGGTGCTCATCTTCACCGAGGAGCTGCCCAAGACCCGCTCGGGCAAGATCATGCGCCGCCTGCTGCGCGACGTCGCCGAGGGTCGCGACCTCGGTGACACCACCACCCTCGCCGACCCGAGCGTCGTCGACGAGCTCCGCAGCCGTGCCGCCGAGGGCCCCACCGACTGACGGACAGCCACGCCGCGTGCGGGTTTCGGGGCCACCGTGGGGGGGAATGCCCCGGAGGTCGCCGGGTCGTTCCCGAGCCTGATCGAACTAGGATGAACTCGCATGGACCTGTGGTTGGTGGTGCTGTTGGTGGCGCTCCTCGTCGCCGTCGTGGTGGTGGTGGTCGCCCGGCTGCGGCGGCGCTCGGCCGGGGCCATCGTGCTCGGTGAGCGCCGAGAGGGACGGGCACCGTGACTGAGCGCAGCGAGGGAACGTCGGGCGCGCGAGCGCCAGCGAGCCGCACGGCGATGGGGCCCGGGGGCGCAGCCCCCGAGAAGCGATGACCGCCCTGCTGCTCGGGCGCGACGTGATCGGGTTGCCGGTGGTCACCATCGACAGGGGTGAGGACGTCGCCGAGGTGCGGGAGCTGGTGTTCGAACGCGACGGTGCCCTCGCCGGATTCACGCTCAACAAGCGGGGGTTCCTCGGCGGGCGGATGCGGGAGCTGCTGGTGGCCGCCAACGTGGCCGCCGTCGGACCGGCGGCAGTGATGATCGACAGCGACGGGTGCCTCGCTGCTGACGAAGGGTCGACCGCGTCGGTCGGCGGGAGCGGTGGAGGGAGCGGCGACGCCCGGGTGTTCGGCGACGAGGTGATCACCGAGTCCGGCTCGGCCCTCGGCACCATCACCGACGTCGTGGTGCTGTGTGGCGGCGGACTGGCGCTCGTCGGCTACCAGCTGGCCAAGGCCGACAAGAGCACCGCCTTCGTCCCCCTCCCCGCCCAGCGATCGATATCCGGGTCTCATCTCGTCGTCCCCGACGAGCTGGCCACCCAGCTCCGCCATGACCTGACCGGCCTCGGCGAGGGCGTCGCCCCCTACAAGGACGGCTTGGAGACGTGACCGTCAACCTCTCCGAGCTCATCGGCCGGAAGGTCGTCGCCGTGGACACCGCCGAGCAGATCGGCGCGATCGGCCATGTCCGGGTCGATCCGGGCACCGGCCGCATCACCGCTATGACGGTGGGCAAGGGACGCAAGGCGCAGGTCGTGTCCCCCGACGCCGTGCGCGCCATCGCCGGCGACGTGGTGACGGTGACCTCAGCAGCGGCGTTGCGGGAGGCCGACGGCGACGACGAGCGGGCGCTGGCCGGCGGCGATCGTGACCTCCTGCGCCGCCGGGTGCTCACCACGGCGGGCTACGAGGTCGGCGCCGTCGCCGACTGCGAGTTCGACGACGACGGCGTGCTCCAGGTGGTGCGCACCACCGAGGGTGAGCATCCCGCCGCCGCCTTCCGCGGCGTCGGGTCCTACGCCGTCGTCGTCGCCGCCGCCGACACCTAGCCCGACGGACGGGAGCGGTCGGACGTCCCGGAACGACCGGATCATGACGAAACGCGGTCCAGCGCCTACGCTCAATGTCAGGTTCGGGGAAGGAACTGCACGCGCCCGGGGTGAAGGTGAGGAACGTGAACATCGGGGGGTCCATCAGGAACGGGCGACGACTGGTGGTGGCAGGCGCGTGCGCGGCGTTCATCGCGCTCGCCCCGTCAGCCGCCGCGCAGATCGACCTCGGCGATCTGCTGAACCCGCCACCGCCCGAGACCACCGTCCCGCCCCCGGCCGACCCCGGCGCGCCGCCCCCGCCGCCGGCTGACCCCGGCGCGCCGCCCCCGCCGCCGGC
>JBBJOU010000053.1:0-10069 GCA_037724305.1 Acidimicrobiales bacterium | reverse complement strand
TGGTGACCGGGGTGCAGCCCGCCACCCCTACGGGTGGTCGCAAGCACCCCGGTCGGACGCGACCAGGCCCGGCACGACCTCGGCGCCGCTCCTACAAGCGGCCCGTCGCCTTGGCCGACAGGTAGGCGTCGGCAAGCTGCGGGGCGAGGCGGCCGGGGGCGGCGTCGACGACGATGGCGCCGCGGCGGCGGAGCTCGGCGACGGCGCGGTCGCGGGCGGCGAGGGACTGGACGGCGGCCACCTTGCGGTAGGTCTCGGCACCGTCGGCCGCCGGGTCGGCGGCCCAGCGCTCGACATCGGGGTCGCGCACGGCGCCGACGACGACCACGTGGCGGCGGGCCAGCAACGGGAGGGCAGGGAGGAGCGACTCGCCGACCGACTGCTCGACGAGGTCGGTGAGGATCACGAACATCGACCGGCGGCGGAAGCGGGCGGCGGTGGTGGCGAAGGCGTTGCGGTAGTCGCTCTCCGCCAGCTCAGGCTCGAGGTCGTAGATGGCATCAGTGACGCGGGCCACCTGGTGGCGGGAGGCGCCGGGGGGGACGGTGGCGCGCACGTGACGGTCGAAGGCCACCATCCCGCAGCGGTCGCCGAGACGGGTGGCGACCAGGGTGACGCACATGGCGGCGTCCATGGCGTGCTCGACGCGCGGCACGCCCGCCACCCGGCCGGCCATGCTGCGGCCGTTGTCGAGCAGCACCACCACCGTCTGGTTGCGCTCGGCCCGGTAGGTCCGCACGATGGCGTGGCCGCGTCGGGCGGTGGCCGCCCAGTCGATGCGGCGGAAGTCGTCATCGGGGCCGTACTCGCGCAGGGCGTCGAACTCGGTGCCGCTCCCCCGACCCCGGGCCGAGCGCAGCCCGATCTCGAGGATGCGGCCCCGGTCGATGCGCAGCTCGGCCTCGTCGCGGCTGCGGAACGGTGGCACCACCCGGAGCAGGGCGGGGACGCTGCGGCGGCGCTGGCGGCCGGCCAGGCCGAGCGGGCCGTCGACGCGCACCACCAGCTCGGTGGGCGTGAACCGGCCCCGCCGCGACGGCCGGATCGTCGTGCGGGCCGTCGCCGTCGCCCGGGCCGGGAGCACGACCCGGAACCGACGGCGGCGCGCCCGCAGCGACGGCGCCAGCTCGTCGGCCACGCCCACCCGCAGCCGGCGGGCGGTCGGGTTGGTCACCCGCCAGCGCACCTCGCCCTCGGTGTCGAGGGCCACCACGGCCGGCGCCGTGCGCTCGACGCCCACGCGACCCGGCGACGGTGCCAGCAGCCAGTCGAGGGCGGCCACCGCCAGCAGCGCGCCGTCGAGGCCGAGCAGCCCGAACGGCAGGTCGTCGGGCAGCAGGAGGCGGGCCACGGCGACGACGAGGGCGACGACGGCGAGGCGCCGGGTGGGGACGGGCACGCGCTACGGGGTGCCGGCGCGGCGGGGGCCGCGGCTCACCGGGGGCTCGGGACGGTGGCCAGCACGCCGTCGAGCACGCCGTCGGCGGTGGTCCCCTCGAGCTCGGCCTCGGGTCGCAGCTGGAGGCGGTGGCGCAGCGCCGGCTTGGCCACCGCCTTCACCTCGTCGGGGGTGACGTAGCTGCGCCCCGAGAGCCACGCCCACGCCTTGGCGGCGTGGAGCACCGCCGCCGCCCCGCGGGGCGACACCCCGAGCGACACCGACGGGGCGTCGCGGGTGGCCCGGGCGATGGCGACGATGTACTGCAGCACCGGCACCTCGACGTGGAGGGCGTCGACCTGGGCGCGGGCGGCGACGAGGTCGGCGGCGGTGGCGACGGCGCTGATGCCGGCCGAGTCGAGGTCGTGGGGGTCGAGTCCCCGGTCGTGGCGGGCGAGCACCTCGAGCTCCTGCTCGGCCGTCGGGTAGTGCACCACCAGCTTGAACAGGAACCGGTCGAGCTGGGCCTCGGGCAACGGGTAGGTGCCCTCGTACTCCACCGGGTTCTGGGTGGCGATCACCACGAACGGGTCGGGCAGCGGCCGGGCCCGGCCCTCGATGGTGACCTGGCGCTCCTCCATCGACTCGAGCAGGGCGGCCTGCGTCTTGGGCGGCGTGCGGTTGAGCTCGTCGGCGAGCAGGAGGTTGGTGAACACCGGCCCCTCGCGGAAGCGGAAGTCGCCCCGGTCGGCCTCGTAGACGAGCTGGCCGAGTACGTCGGAGGGCATGAGGTCGGGCGTGAACTGGACGCGGGTGACGTCGAGGTCGAGCGCCCGGCCCAGGGCCTTGACCACGAGGGTCTTGGCCACCCCGGGCACCCCCTCGAGCAGTACGTGGCCCCGCACGAGCAGCGCCGCCACCAGCCCCGAGAGGGTCCCCTCCTGACCCACCACCACCTTGGCCACCTCCTCACGTAGCGCGAGGACGGCGGCGCGGGGATCGGCGGCGCGAACATCAGACAAGAGAGACTCCTCGATGGCATGGAGGTCATCCGAGGACGCTCCGGCGGATGTGGTCGAGATCGGCGGCGACGGCGACGAGGGTGGCCTCGTCGGGTACGGGGCGCTCGCCGAGGGCGGCGGCGCAGCGATCGGCGGGGAGGCCGGACGGTCCGGCGACGGCGGCGCCGAGCAGCGACGAGGGGCTGCCGTGCGCCACGCCGAGGCGGCTCTCGAGGCGACGGACCAGCGAGGACCGCAGCGTCGCCGCCGCCTCCTCGGGCCGACCCTGGCGGTCGAGCAGGCGACCGACGGCGGCCACCAGCTCCGAGCCGGCGACAGCGACCGGTTGGGGTTCGGCGACGGGCCGCCCGAGGCGGCGGGCCCGCCACAGCGCGTACAGGGCGGCGGCGACCACCAGTTGGAGGAGTGCCTGACCGACCCGGGGGGCGATCAGGTCGAGGAGGGCGGTCTCGCCGCCGCCACCGACGGCCTCGACCACCGCCACGCGGGTACCCGGCACCGGCGCCAGCAGGGCGGCGCCGAGGGCGGCGCCGTCGCCCCTGGCCAGCGACCGGTTGAGCAGCGGCTCCGGGGAACGGAGCCCGACGATCGTGCCCTCGCCCACCACCTCGACGCGCACGAATCCGTCGTAGCAGCCGTCGCCGTCGGTGGGCCCGACGAGCCCGGTGCCGGTGTCGATGGCATCGAGCCCGTCGAGGGCGGCCGGGCACGGGGCGTCGTCGCCGCCAGGTGCGAGTCGCGAGCCCGGGTCGGTGACCACCAGCACCCCGCCGCGACGCACCCACCCCAGCAGGGCGTCACGGCCGTCGACATCGCTGCGGTCCTGGAGCACCAAGGCCGTGTCGACGTCGTCGCCGGGCACGGTGCGCAGCACCTCGATCGACGCGTCGAGCTCACGCAGCACGAGCACGAGGCCCCGGGCGCCGTCAGGGGCGACCGAGCGGGGGTCGAGGGCGGCCTCGTTGACGTCGTCGGGCTGCCCGGCGAGCAGGGCGGCGCCGAGGAGGGCGACGGCGAGCACGACCACGGCGACGACACCGCGCCCTCGGGGTGCGCTCCCGCCGAGCCCGGCGGCCGGCCCGGCCGGGGCGGCGGTGGCGGCGCTCATGGGGCCGCCACTGGCGCGGCGCCGACCCCGACCGGCCGGCGGTCGGGCGCGGGCTCGACGGCGAGGACGGCGGCGGCGGCGGCGGCGAAGCGGGCGGCCTCGTCCGGTCCTGTCGGCAGCCCGCCGTACCACGCCCGGTCGAAGAGCTCGGCGGCCAGCGCGAAGTCCTCCGCCGCCGCCGGGAGCGAGCGCCGGACATCGACGCGGTGCTCGCCGGTGGTCCGTCCCGGCTCCGGCGGGAGCAGGCCCCGGTCACCGAGGCGGGTGGTGAGGGCACCGAACCGGCAGCGCAGCCCCTGGCGCCAATCACCGGCCGCCTCGGCGGCGACGGCGGCGTCGTCCCAGCCGGCGGCATCGTGCACCTCGTCGACCGCCAGCCACGGTTCGTCGTCGTCGTCGTCCGGGCGGCGGCGGGGCGCGTACCGGAGGTTGCGGGCGAGGAACACGGCGGCCACGACGGCCCCGACCACCATGAGGGCGACCCCCACGGAGCTCGTCCCGCCGCCGGCGCCGAAGAGCTGGCCGAAGAGCTCGGCCAGGCGCTCCCCCAGCCACTCCAGCGCCCGGTCGACGATCGACGGCTCCCGGGGCTGGAACTCCGCGCGGGCGAGCACGTCGTCGGCCAGGCGGCCGACCTCGTCGGGATCGCGCTCGGAGCGCTCCAGCTCGGCGACGGCCCGGCCGGCGGCGGCGACGGCGGCGGCGGCGCCGAGGGCCGCCCCGGCGGCGAGAACGGGGACGCCGGAGGCCACCGGGGCCGAGACCGTCCGGCCCGGCCGAGCCGGGCCCTCGCGGAGCTCAGGCACCGGGCAGGACCTGGCGGGCGTCGAGCTGAAGGTCGAGACCCTCGTTGCGGGCCCGGAGATCGATGTAGAGCAGCGCCGACACCCCGGCGATGAAGGGCAGCACCACCAGCGCGGCGACCGATGACAGCACGGCGTCGGCCACCCATCCCCACGACTGGTCGGCCACCACCGCGGCGATCGAGGTGAGCGCGGTGCGCAGCACGGCGTCGGTGACCGCCACCAGCAGACAGGTCCCGAGGACCGGGCCGAAGCGGCCCGAGGTCAGCCGGTAGCTCCGCTTGAGGGCGGCGAGGGGGCCGACACGCTCGAGGGCGACCACGGGCGCCACCACCGCGAACCAGGTCATCGGCACGATGATCGGCACCACCAACAGCAGCGCGAAGCCAGCCTCGACGAGGTGGACGAGCACCCATGCCGCCACCGCCACCGGGGCGCGGCGGGCGACGAGGCGGGCGAGCTCGCCGAGGGCCGGCGATCGACCGGCGTACCAGCCGGCGACGAGGCCGGCGACGCCGAGCACCACGAGGGTGAGGGCGATCGACTCGAGGGCGAGGGCGATGATGGTGCCGCCGTCGAACAAGGCGAAAGGCTCGCCCTCGACCGGGTCGGCGGCGAAGATCCCGCCGATCCCGCCGCCGTCGAGGTTCGCCACCGCATCGCGGCTGGCGTAGGCGCCCAGGACCTGCACCGGGAGGAGCAGTACGGCCACCAGCGCCAGCACCGTGCGGGGCGCGAGGGTGAGGACCGAGAGGCCGCCGTCGAGGAGGTCACCGACGGTGAACGGGCGCAGCGGCACCGGCACCACCGGGCGATCGGGGCCCGCACCCGGTCGGCCGGGGAGACGGACCGATCCGGCGCCGGCGGCACCCGTCGGGGTGGGCGCCGGTGCGCCCAGCGTCGCCCCCGGCGACGCCGGGGGCCCCGAAGGCGTGCCGGGGGCGACCCAGTCGTCGGTCACCGGCGCAGTCTGCCGGACGAGGACCGCAGCCGCGGACCGGTCGCGGACCGCCAAGCGCAACCGGTCACCGAATCGACCCGCCGAGCCTGCGAGGCTCGGGTCGATCGATCAGCTGAGGTCGATGACGTGGGCACCGCCGCCGGCCTCGAGGCGGCGGCGCACGACGCTCGGCCGTTCGACCATCACACGATCGATGGCGTCGGCGCCGAGGGCGGCGGCGCAGCGCTCGTGCACGTCATCGAGACTTGCCTCGAGGGCCCGCCGCTCGCCGGTGGCGGGGGCGAGGCGGACGACGAGGCCCCCACCGGGGACGCGCCGTTCGGCCACCCAGGCGCCGAGGCCGGCGATCGATCCCAGTGCGGCGGCGAGGGTGGCTTCGTCGCTCAGCCCGCCCGCCGGCACGACCCGGGGCGTCGTCCGCCCGCACGCCGGGCACGGGTCGTTGACGAGGCGACCCTCGACGCCGGTGCGGAGCCGGAGCACGGCGGTGCCGGCCCAGCCGATGGGGCTCCAGACCAGTTCGCCGGCCCGTCCGGCGGCGGCGGGCTCGGCGGCGCCGGGCGTCACCACCTCGATGAGCTCGGCGTCGGGCCAGGTGTGTAGGCCGCGCGCGGCCGCTCCAGCCACGATGGCCCCGGTCGGGGCGACACAACCCGACCACAGCGCACGCACCCCCGGGGGGGCCCAGGCCGGTACCACGTCGACCGAGGCGGCCCCGGCAGCGACGAAGGAGGCACCCAGGCGGGCGAACGCCGGATCGGCCGGGTCGCCCACCGCCAGCACGGCCCGGACGTCGTCGAGGGCCACACCGGCGGCGACGGCCCCCTCGGCGATCGCCAGCAGCTCGGCGGTGCGCCCCACCACGACCGTCGGTCCGTAGGCGGCGACGGCGGCCGGTGTCGCGGCGGGGCCCAGGTGCAGGGTCGGGACACCACCCCGCTGGGCGCCCAGCACGAACTGCCAGAAGGCGAGATCGGCGCTCGCCGGGAGCAGGGCCACCACGGCATCGGCCGGGTTCAGCCCGGCGTGCTCGAGCCAGCGTCGGCCGAGCTCGGCCAGGCGGTCGAGGTCGTCGCCGGTGGCGGCCACCACCATCGATCCGTGGTCGTCGAAGTGGATGGGCCGGTAGCGGGGCTCCACGACCTCGTCGACGAAGCGGCCGCGGCGCAGCGACAGTCGGGCCCTCAGCCAGCGGCGGCGGAGGTGCGACCGGCGCAGGCCGTCGGCGGCCGGTCGCAACACGGCGTCGAGGCCGTCGACATCGGCGGGCGCGATCGGGGGCAGCCGGGCGTAGGTGCCCAGGTCACGGATCTCGGCACCGAGGCCGGCGGCGTCGAGGCGGGCCCGCTGGCTGGGCGACAACGGGTGGACCTCGCCGGCGATGTAGCGGGTCAGTGCCGCAGCCTGGAGGCGGGCGAGGCGGTCGGGCGCGGTCCGCTCCCAGGACCCCTCCATCGTCGCCGGCACGGGCCGACCATAGTGACCACCCATGCGCGGCTACGAGACCTGGTCCTACGGTGACGCCTTCGCCGACGTCTACGACGACTGGTACGCGGATGTCTCCGACATCGTCGCCACCACCACCGTGCTCGCCGAGCTGGCGCTCGCCGCCGGCGGGCCCGTGCTCGAGCTCGGCGTGGGGAGCGGGCGCGTGGCCGTACCCCTGGCTGACCGTGGCCTCACGGTATGGGGCCTCGATGCCTCGAGCGCCATGCTCGAGCGCCTGCGGGCCCGGCCCGGCGGCGACCGGGTCAGAGCGGTGGTCGGCGACATGGCCGACCCGGCGACCGCGCTGTCGGCCGCGCCCGGTGCACCATCGGCCTTCGGGTTGGTCGCGTGCACCTTCAACACCCTGTTCCTGTTGACGTCGGAGGACGCCCAGCAGGCGTGCCTGCGGGCGTCGGCCGGTCTGCTGGCCCCGGGCGGCGCCGTGGTCGTCGAGGCGATCGTGCCGGCCGAGGGCCTCACCGGCGTCGAGCGGGTGCTCGAGCCCCGGACGATCGAGGTCGACCGCGTCGTCCTCACCGTCAGCCATCACGACCCGGCCCGTCAGCGGGTGACCGGGCAGCACATCGAGCTCCGGGAGTCCGGCACCCGACTGCGGCCGTGGGTGCTGCGCTACCTCCGCCCCGACCAGCTCGACGCCCTGGCGGCGGCGGCGGGCCTCACACTCGAAACTCGCTGGGCGGGCTGGGACCGGCGCCCGTTCGACGCGGCGTCGACGGCCCACGTCTCGGTCTACCGGCGGGCCGGCTCGGTGCGCGCGGACGAAGGCCCGGTTCGGTAGGTTGCCTGGCTGTGGCGGCAGACCGGGCCCGGAAGCGGACGTGAGCCAGCTGCGGCTGAACCCGCTCACCGGACGCTGGGTCACCGTCTCCACCGATCGTGCCGGCCGACCGGGAGACGTCGCCCCTCGCCAGCGCGAGGTCGAGGCCGGCCCGTCGCGGCCGTGCCCGTTCTGCCCCGGCAACGAGGAGGCCACCCCCCCTGCCCTCGAGACCTACGGCCCCGGCGGCTCGTGGCTCGTGCGGGTGGTGCCCAACCTCTACCCCGCCTTCCACGGCGACGACGTGCTGGCGGTCGATCATGTCGGGCCGGTGTTCACCCAGGCGAAGGCCAACGGGATCCACGAGGTGCTGGTGCTCGCCCCCGACCACGAAGGTGGCTGGGCCGACCTCGACGACCGCCATGCCGGCCTGCTCATGGCCGCCGTTCGCGACCGCCTCGAGGACCACGCCCGCCATGCCAACGTCCGCTACACCCAGGTGATCGTGAACCACGGCCGCGAAGCGGGTGCGTCGCTGGCCCATCCTCACGGTCAGCTGCTCGGGATCCCCTTCGTGCCGGGCGAGGTCGCCGAGGAGCTCGCCGGCTTCGTCCGCTTCGGCGCCGACTGCCTGCTGTGCACCGCCGTCGAGGCCGAGCTCGGCGCCGGCCACCGGGTCGTCCACGCCGACGAGCAGGTGGTGGTGATCGCCCCCTTCTGGAGCGGCGTCCCCTTCGAGCTGCTGGTGGTGCCCCGTACGCACGACCCCCACCTCGCCCGGGCCGCCCCGGCCGACCTCGCCGCCGTCGGCCACGCCGTGCGCACGGCGTTGGGCAAGCTCCGCCGGGCGGTGGGTGACGTCGCCTACAACCTGGTGTTCCACACCGCCCCCCACGGCTTCCGTGACGAGCGCTACCACTGGCACGTCCACGTGCTGCCCCGGGTCACCAGCACTGCCGGCTTCGAGCAGGGCACCGGCGTCCTCATCAACATCATCGCCCCCGAGCTCGTCACCCAACGCCTCCTCGCCACCGACTGAGCCTGCGAGGTCGGCCGGCAAGAGGTTCAGGCGGCCGCGGGGAGGGGAAAGGGCTCGAGGGCGGCCGGCGGTCCGCAGCAACCGACCTCGAGGTCGGCACAGCTGAGGGTGAGGTCGTGGGCGGCGCGGGGAAGCGCGCAGGCATCGAGGCACTCGACGGTGTCGTCGGGGTGCTCAAGGAGGGGCCCGTGGCAGTGGTCGGCCCGGGCGAGGTCGACCGGGCAGGTGGGGCAGGCGCTGACATCGGCGGGGTGCATGGGACGAGCATTCCCGGGGGGTGTGACACTGGGAGCGCCGGGGGGTGCGCCGCGAGCGGGGCCGTACGCTTGGCTGGTGCCGCGCATCAAGGTCACCACCACCATCGAGGCGCCGCCGTCGGCCGTCTGGGACGCGGTCGGCGACATCAGCTCCCACGTCGAGTGGATGGCCGACGCCACCGCCATCCGCTTCACGACGCGACAGACCTCGGGGGTCGGGACGACCTTCGACTGCGACACCGCGGTGGGGCCGTTCCGTCTCACCGACCGAATGGAGGTCACCGAGTGGGAGCCGCGGCGGGTCATGGGCGTCCGTCACCACGGCCTGGTGGGGGGTGACGGCCGCTTCACCTTGAAGGGCATCCGCGGCGGGCGCACCCGCTTCACCTGGGAGGAGCGTCTCGACTTCCCGCTGTGGTTCGGCGGGCCCGCCGGCGCCCTCGTCGCCCGGCCGGTGCTCCGCCGCATCTGGCGATCGAACCTCGAGGGCCTCAAGTCCCGCGTCGAGTCCGACGGGGCGCCCCGTACCACCAGCCGTCGCGCCCGTCGAGCCCACCGAAGCTGAGCCCCGCCCGGCCACACTGCGACGGTGACCCGGCCCCGCTTCCACCTCGCCATCCCCGTCGATGATCTCGCCGCCGCCCGGCACTTCTACGGCGAGGTGCTCGGCTGCCCCGAGGGCCGCTCGGCGCCGACGTGGGTCGACTGGGACCTGTACGGCCATCAACTGGTCACCCACCTCGACGCCGGTGTCGGCGAGCACGTGGTGGCGCGCAACGACGTCGACGGCGACCACGTACCGGTCCCCCACTTCGGCGTGCTGCTCGACACCGACGCCTTCCACGCCCTCGCCGCCCGCCTCGCCGGCGGTGCCGTGCGCTTCGAGGTCGAGCCCCGGCTCCGCTTCGCCGGCGAGCCGGGCGAGCAATGGACGCTGTTCGTCCTCGACCCCGCCGGCAACGCCCTGGAGTTCAAGGCCTTCGCCGACGACGCCCAGGTCTTCGCCCGCTGAGGCGGCGGCGGCGCTGGTTGCCGGGCGGCCTCGATCACGTCCTCGCTCGTCGGAGTTGGCGCGCATCGGCGAGTTCAAGCGATCGGCGGCCGGGGTGCTCGCATCGCCGCCGCCGGGGGTCACCCTGCGAGCGCGCCCGGCGTAGGGCAAGGGCGCACGTGAGCGAGCGGCCGGCCTGCGGGACGCCCGTTCAAACGGGACCGGTGCGCGCTGGCCCCTCGCC
>JBBJOU010000052.1:0-10122 GCA_037724305.1 Acidimicrobiales bacterium | reverse complement strand
CGCCTCGTGGACCCGGAACCACCGGTAGCCGTAGGCCTCCAGGCGGAGCTCCACGCCGCCGCCGCTGACCGCGGGGGCGGCGACGTCACGGTCGAGCAGGTCGACCAGCCGCGCCCCCGGCTCCACGGTCACGGCCACGCGCACCACGCACGGCTCGTCACCGAGGTTGTGCACGGCCAACACGGTGCTGCCCTCCCAGTCGGCGCGGTGGGCGAGCACGGCCCGCTCGCTGGTGGCGAGCACGGTCGTCGCCCCCCAGCCGAGCTCGGGGGTCTCCCGCCGGCGGCGGATGACCCGCTCCATCCAGCTCAGCAGCGAGTCGGGGTCGCGGCGCTGCTGGGCCACGTTGACCGCCATGGGCCCGAAGCGGCCTTCGGGCAGCGGGCGGCGCAGCTTCGACGGGCGGGCGTCGGAGAACCCGGCGCTGGGCTCGTCGGTCCACTGCATCGGCGTGCGCACGCTCATCCGACCGTCGACGTCGAGGTTCTCGCCCATGCCGATCTCCTCGCCGTAGAACAGCACCGGTGTGCCGGGCAGCGAGAACAGCAGGCTGTAGACGAGGCGGATGCGGTCCTGGTCGCCGTCGAGCATCGGCGGGAGGCGGCGCCGCAGGCCCCGGTCGAACAGCTGCATGTCGGGGTCGGGCCCGAAGGCGGCGAACACCTCCTTGCGCTCCCGCTCGCTGAGCTGATCGAGGGTGAGCTCGTCGTGGTTGCGCACGAAGGTCGCCCACTGGCAGTCCTCCGGGATGGCCGGGTTGCGGTCCAGCGCCCGGGCGAGGGGTCGGGCGTCGCCGCGGGCGAGGGCGAGGTACATCGCCTGCATCACCGGGAAGCCGAAGAGCAGCTGGAGCTCGTCGCCGTTGTCGTCGCCGAAGAACGCCCTGAGGGGCTTGGGGGGCAGGTTCACCTCGCCGAGGAGCACGGCGTCGCCCCGGCGCCGGGAGATGAACGAGCGCAGGTCCTTGAGGAAGCCGTGGGGGTCGAGGTCGACCGCACCGGGGATCCCGCCGGTCTCGATGAGGAACGGGACGGCGTCGACCCGGAACCCGTCGACGCCGAGCTCGAGCCAGAAGCCGACGATTTTGGCGACCTCGGCCCGCACCGCCGGGTTGGCGATGTTGAGGTCGGGCTGGTGGCGGTAGAAGTGGTGGAGGTACCACTGGCCGGTCTTGGGGTCCTCGGTCCAGATCGAGTCTTCGGCGTCGGGGAACACCACGCCGGTGCCGGGTTCGCTCGACGGCTCGTCGCGCCAGACGTACCAGTCCCGGTAGGGCGAGCTCCGAGAGCGGCGCGACGACTTGAACCACGGATGTTGGTCGGACGTGTGGTTCACCACCAGGTCGATGATCACCCGCATGCCGCGATCCTTCGCCGTGCGGATCAGCGTCACCACGTCGCCGAGGGAGCCCAGGCGGGGGTCGACCCCGTAGTAGTCGGTGATGTCGTAGCCGTCGTCGCGGTCGGGCGACGGGTAGAACGGCATGAGCCACAGGCAGCTGATCCCAATGCCGGCCAGGTAGTCGATGCGCTCGGTCAACCCCGGCAGGTCACCGCAGCCGTCGCCGTCGGCGTCGAGGAAGGTCTCGACGTCGAGGCAGTAGACCACGGCGTTCTTCCACCACAGGTCGCTGGTGCGCCCGGCGCTCACGACACCACCTCGGCCAGACCTCGGCGCCGAAGGCGTCGATGAAGCGCTCCTGCTACTGGCCCACGTGGTGCAACGTCAGGTCTGCGCTCGGTCATGCCCTGACGCTGCCCGTCGCGCCGGCCCGCGAACCCCGCCGGCCGGACCACCCCGGGGGGAAGCGGACGCCGACGTGCGGGTACGGTCCCGTCATGGCCCGATGGCTCCCGAAGCGACTCCCGGTGGAGGGGATCGGCGACAGCGTTCTCGCCGCCGTGGACAAGGCGGTGGAGCAACGGTGGGAGGCTGCCGTGGCCCGGGCCCGGGCGCTGCCGGCCGGTCCGGTCGAGGGGCGGGTCGAGCAGGCGACCGCGGCCTTCGTCCGTGAGCTGACGTTGATCGGCGCGGCGTCGGGCGGGGCCGCCGCCGTCCCCGGCGCCGGCACCGCCACCGCCCTCGCCACCACGGCGGCGGACCTCGGCTGGTTCACCCTGCGCATCTCCGACCTGATCCTGACCATCGCCGCCGTGCACGGCCACGAGGGGGCGTCGGTCGAGGAGCGTCGCTCGTGGATCCTCTCGGTGCTCGCCTTCGGTGACGAGGCCGCTCCCGGGCTGCTCGGGCTGGTGGCCGAGATCGGCCCCGGCCTGCGGTCGCGGACCGCCGGCGGCGGCGGCCTGTCGGCGGCCACCCTGATCGCCGTCAACCGCCGCCTGGCCCGGTCCGTCGCCACTCGCTACGGCGCCCGGAGGGGGGCGGCGGCCCTCGGGCGTCTTCTTCCCTTCGGCATCGGCGCCGCCGTCGGAGGCACCACCAACTACCTCGGCGCCCGGGCCGTGGCCCGCCACGCCCACGAGCTGTTCCGCACCCTGCCCGGTGCCGGCGCCATCGTGGTCGAGGGGCGGCCGACGGCCTGACGTGCGGCGCGAGCCAGCGCAAACGTGACTGGTGTCGCCGGGGTGCGCCCGGTGCCCAGCGGTAGCGTCACGACGGACATGGACGTCTACGACCTCGGCCTCGCCGCCGCCGGCGCGGCCCTGCTCGGCGCCGCCGTCGTCCCCCTGCTCCTCGCCGGGCGGCCACTGTCCTTCCCGATCGTCTACATCGCCCTCGGCGCCCTGCTGTTCGCAGTGGCGCCGGGCGTGCGCTCCCCCGATCCGATCGGCGACGGGCAGCTCGCCGAGCGCCTCAGCGAGCTGGCGGTGGTGGTGTCGCTGATGGGCGCCGGCCTGAAGCTGGACCGCCGGGTCGGCTGGCGCTCGTGGCGCATCACCTGGCGCCTGCTCGCCATCGCCATGCCCACAACCATCGCCGCCGCCGCCGTGCTCGGCTGGTGGGTGGTGGGCTTCGCCCCCGCCACCGCCCTGCTGCTCGGCGCCGCCCTGGCCCCCACCGACCCCGTGTTGGCGAGCGACGTGCAGGTCGGCCCCCCCGGCGACGACGAGGAGGACGACGTCCGCTTCGCCCTCACCTCCGAGGCCGGGCTGAACGACGGGTTGGCCTTCCCGTTCACCTACGCCGCCATCGCCGCGGCGACGGCGGGCTCGGTGGGTGAGTGGGCCGGTGGCTGGTTCCTCGACGCCGTACTGCTGCGCCTGGGCGTCGGCCTCGCCCTCGGCTACGCCGCCGGCCGGGCGCTGGGCTGGGTGGTGTTCCGCATCCCCTCCGAGGCCAAGCTGGCGGAGTCGACCGAGGGGTTCGTCGCCCTGGCCGGGACGCTGCTCACCTACGGCGTCACCGAGTTGGCGCACGGGTACGGCTTCATCGCCGTGTTCGTCGCCGCCTGCGTGCTGCGCGACCACGAGCGCGGTCACGACTACCACGACGTCCTGCACTCGTCGGCCGAGAGCATCGAGCGCCTCCTCAGTGCCCTGCTGCTCATCCTCCTCGGCGGGGCGGTGGTGGGCGGCGCGCTCGGCCCGTTGGGCTGGGAGGGTGCCCTGGTCGGGCTCGCCCTCCTGCTGGTGATCCGGCCCCTCGCCGGCCTCGTCTCGCTCGCCGGGACCGGGCTGGCACCGGGCGAGCGGTTCGCCATCGCCTTCCTCGGGATCCGGGGTGTCGGTTCGATCTTCTACATCGCCTTCGCCCTGGAGGAGGAGCCCGCCTTCGGCGACGGCGAACGGCTGTGGGCGATCGTGCTGTTCGTCATCCTCGGATCGGCCGTGCTCCACGGCCTCACGTCCAAGTCGGTGATGCGCCGCCTCGACGACAGCCGCCTCCAGGCCGCCTGACCAGGCGTTGTCTCGGGGTCGATCCCGGGGTCGACATCGGGGCCATACCCGATTTCGCCCGCGACCGCGGGGTCGTATCGTCCGATCCGTCCCTCCCCCCGATCCACGGAGATTGCGTTGCCCGCCAACACGTTCACCCCACGGGAGCCCGGAGGACCGATCCTCTCGGCCCGGGGCGTCACCAAGACCTACCGCACCGGCGCCGAGGCCGTGCCTGCCCTGCGGGGCGTCGACCTCGACGTCGCGCCCGGCGAGCTCGTCATGGTCATGGGCCCCTCCGGCAACGGCAAGACGACGCTGCTCAACTGCCTGTCCGGCCTCGACGACATCGACGCCGGCACCGTCTCGGTCGACGGCCGGGACCTCCACGCCATGAGCGACGCCGACCGCACCGACCACCGGGCCCGGCGCATGGGCTTCGTGTTCCAGAGCTTCAACCTGATCCCGGTGCTCAGCGCGGCGGAGAACGTGGAGCTGCCGCTGCTCGTCACCGGGGTGAAGGCCCGGCCGGCGCGCCAGCAGGCCCGGGCCATGCTCGAACGGGTCGGCCTCGGCGAGCGGGGCCGCCACAGTCCCACCGAGCTGTCGGGCGGCGAGCAGCAGCGCGTCGCCCTGGCGCGCGCCCTGGTGGCCGAGCCCGCGCTCGTGTGGGCCGACGAGCCCACCGGCAACCTCGACACCCACACCGCCGAGGCCGTCCTCGAACTGCTGCTGGAGGTGCACGCCGCCGGCCAGACCATCGTGGTCATCACCCACGACCGGGGCATCGGCGCCCGGGGGGAGCGGCTGCTCACCGTCCAGGACGGGCGCATCGTGGCCGACGGTCCCCCCGCCGCCGTCCTCGGCTCGTACGCCCTGGCGGGCGGGGCGGCGACCGTGGCCGCCCCCGCCGGAACACCCCTCGCCGGGGTGCCGAAATGACCGTCCTGCTCGCGGTGGCGGCGATCCCGCTGGGGCTCCTCCTGCTCAGCGTGGTCGACGCCGTCCGCCGCCCGACCTTCCGCCGCATGGCCCTGCGCAGCATCGTCCGCCGCAAGGGCGAGGCGGTCCTCGTGGTGCTCGGGTCGCTGCTCGGCACCGCCATCATCACCAGCTCGTTCATCGTCGGCGACACCTTCGACGCCTCCATCCGCGACCTCGCCCGCACCCAGTACGGTCCCGTCGACATCCTGGTGACAGCCGACGACCCGTCAGCGCTCGCCGCGCTGAAGGCCGACGTCGCCGCCGCCGACATCGCCGGTAGCGACGGCACCCTCGCCATCGTCTCGGCCCCAGCCACCGTCGCCACGCCCGAGGGCGCCGACCGCCGCGCCGAGCCCCACGCCCTGATCCACGAGCTCGACGTCGCCGCGGCACGCACCTTCGGCGGCGACCCGGCCACCACCGGCTTCGCCGACCCCGCCCTGGTGACACCGCGCCCCGGCGAGGCGCTGCTCGGCGCCGACCTGGCCGGCGAGCTCGACGTCGGCCCCGGCGACGCGGTCGAGGTCTTCGCCTACGGCGCGACCGTCGAGCTGACCGTCACCGACATCGTGCCCCGTCTCGGCGTCGCCGGCTTCTACCCCGGGGAGGGGTCACGGTCGCCGGTGCTGTTCGTGGCACCGGGCACCCTGCTGCCCCTGGCCGCCGGCGCCCCCGCCGACGGCGGCGCCTCCCCACCCGCCGCCCGGGTGGCGGTCTCGCAGGCCGGGGGCGTCTTCGACGGTGCCGACGGCTCGCCGGCCACGGTGGCGGCGTTGGAGGCGGCGCTGGGTACCGGCGGCGGGGCCCAGGTCGAGGCGGCCAAGGCCGACCTCCTCGACGACGCCGAGGAAGAGGGTGCCGCGCTGTCCGAGCTGTTCTTCAGCATCGGCATGTTCAGCGTCCTGGCCGGCATCCTGCTCGTGGTCAACATCGCCGTCATGCTCACCGAGGAGCGCAAGGGCGAGCTCGGGATCCTCCGGGCCGTGGGCCTGCGCCGCAACCACCTGGTGCGGGCCTTCGGGATGGAGGGCAACCTGTACGCCGTGGCGGCCGCCGCCCTCGGCGCCCTCGCCGGTGTCGGTGTGGCTCGCCTGGTGGTGGGCGCCACGCAGTCCCTCGTCGGCGGCGGCGACGGCGGTGACGGTGGCCTCGACCTGCGCTTCACCGCGGAGCCGGCCAGCCTCGTCACCGGCTTCGCCGTCGGGCTTGGCATCTGCGTGGTCACGGTCTGGGCGACGAGCGCCCGCATCGGGCGCCTCAACGTCATCCGCGCCATCCGCGACCTGCCCGAGCCGCCAGGGACCGGCCGGCGACGCATCGGCCGCCTGGTGGGTGCCGCCCTGGGCCTGGTGCTCGGGGCCACGCTGGCCGCCTCGGGCATCGCGGGGGAAGAGCCGTTCAGCGCCCTCCTCGGGCCGGCGCTCGCCCTGTGGTGCGCGGTCCCGCTGCTGCGCCGCCTGCTCCCCGGGCGGTGGGCGGTGACGGTGCCCTGCGGCCTGGCCCTGGCCTGGGGCGTCCTCGCCTTCTCCCTCCTCCCCGACGTCTTCGCCGCCGTCGACATCGGTGTCTTCGTGCTGCAGGGCCTCGTGCTCGTCGGCTCGGCCGTTGCCCTGGCCTCGACCAACGGTGATCTCGTCGGGCGCCTCGGTGAGCGGGGTGGGCCGGCCCTGCGCATCGGGCTGGCCAACCCGCTGGCCAAGCGGTTCCGCACCGCCCTGCTGCTCGGCATGTACTCGATCGTGGTGTTCGTCCTGGTGTTCCTCGCCACCCTGGCCGGCATCTTCGAGTCGCAGGGCCCCCGCCTGGCCGACGACACCCGAGCCGGCTACGACGTCCTCGTCGCCTCCAACGCCGGCAACCCGGTGACCGAGGCCACGCTGCTGGCCCAGCCCGACGTGGCGGCGGCGGCCACGCTGGTGCAGGCCTTCCCCGACTTCACCATCACCCCCGGGTCGGCCGAGCTCGACGAGTGGGCGATGACCGGTTACGACGAGGCCCTGGTGGCCCGGGGTGCGCCGGTGCTGGCCTCCCGTGACCCCGCCTACGCCAGCGACACCGAGGCCTTCGCCGCCGTGCTCGTCGACCCGACCCTGGCCATCGTCCCCGACTTCTTCCTCCAGGACGGCAACGGTCCGCCGGGGCCGGCGTTGGAGATCGGTGACCGGTTCGAGGTCGCCGATCCCGCTACCGGCGAGCGCCACCCGCTTGTCGCCGCCGGCATCATCGAGGGCGACTGGACCTTCAACGGCGTGCTGGTGGGGGCCGACGCCCTCGCCGGGTTCGTCTCGGACTCGGCGCCGGTGCGCCACTACGTCGCCGTCGCCGACGGCGCCGAACCCGAGGTGGTGGCCGACGCCCTGACCGGGGCCCTGGTCGCCAACGGCGTCGACGCCCGCACCTTCGAGGCCACCATCGATGAGGAGCTGGCCGAGCAGACGGGCTTCTTCAACCTCATGCAGGGCTTCCTCGCCCTCGGCCTGCTCATCGGCATCGCCGGCCTCGGCGTGGTGATGGTGCGGGCGGTGCGCGAGCGCCGCCGCCAGATCGGGATGCTGCGGGCCATGGGCTTCCGCGCCGCGACGGTGCGCTCGGCCTTCCTCATCGAGGCCGCCTTCGTGGCGGTGCAGGGCATCGTCATCGGTGTCGGCCTCGGGCTGCTCACGGCCTGGACCCTGCTGACGACGAGCGAGGCCTTCGGCGACGAAGCCCTGCCGTTCGCCGTGCCGTGGCCCGCCCTCGCCCTGCTCGTCGGCGTCGCCCTGGCGGCGTCGCTGCTCGCCGTCGCCGCCCCCGCCCGCCACGCCAGCCGCACCCTGCCCGCCGTCGCCCTCCGCATCGCCGACTGAACGCGCCGGGGGTCAGGCCTTGGGACCGAGGAGGGCTTCGGCGGCGTCGAGCATGCGCGCCGAGCAGCCGGCCATGGCGACGGGGGGGACGGCGTCGGCCACGATGCGCTCGGCGAGGGCGCGGAAGGCGTCGGCGGCGGGACCCTCGCCCAGGGCGGCGGGCGTGCCGGTGTCGGCCCCGACGGCGACGCCGGGCTCGAGGGGCACCGAGCCGAGCAGGTCGATGCCGGCCTCGGCGGCGAGGGCGCCGCCGCCGCCGACACCGAACAGGGGGTAGCTGGTGCCGTGGTCGCACACGAAGGCGCTCATGTTCTCGACCACGCCGGCCACCCGCAGGTAGTTCTTGCGGGCCATCGACACGGCCCGGGAGGCGACCTTCTGGGCGGCGAGGGCGGGGGTGGTGACCACCAGCACCTCGGTGCGGGGCAGCAGCTTGGCCACGCCCATCTGCACGTCGCCGGTGCCGGGGGGCATGTCGATCAGCATGTAGTCGAGGTCGTCGCCCCACTGGACGTCCTGGAGGAAGTGCTGGACGGCCCGGTTGAGGATCAGGCCCCGCCACATGAGGGCGTCCTGCTCGCCGGAGAGGAAGCCCATCGACACGATGCGCAGCAGCCCGCCCCGCTCGCCGATCGGGCGCTCGATGGGGATCATGACGTTGCGCTCTCCCACCTTGCGGGCGGCCAACGGTCCCTCCACCCCGAGCATGCGGGGCACCGAGAAGCCCCAGATGTCGGCGTCGAGGACGCCCACCTTGAGGCCCCGCAGCGCCAGGGCGGTGGCCAGGTTGACCGTCACCGACGACTTGCCGACACCCCCCTTGCCCGACGCCACCGCGATGACCCGGGTGGTCGGCCCGATGGCGGTGTCCTCCTCGCGCTGGGCGACGTTGAACCGGGCCTTCTCCATGGCCCGCTGGCGCTCGGCGTCGTCCATCTCGGCCCAGGTGATGCGCACCGAGGTGACGCCCGGCAACGAGGACACCCGGGTCTTCACGTCACCCTGGAGCTGGGCCCGCAGCGGGCATCCCGAGGTAGTCAGGGCGACGGTGACGACGACGGCGCCGTCCTCGGCCACGGCCACCGCCCGGATCATGCCCAGGTCGACCACGTCACTGCCGAGCTCGGGGTCGATGACCCCGCGCAACGCGCCACGCACCGCTTCCTCTGCGGGCGGGGCGACGGGCGGGGGGTTGGCGGCCACGGGGGGATTCTACCGGCGCGGGCCGGGAGATCCCGCCGGTGCGGTAACCTGGCGCCCATGAGTGACGTGCGCCACGGTGGGGGTTCGCTCGCCACCGCCGCCCCCCGCCTCGACCTGCTGAAGGCGCTGGGCGACAACTCCCGCTACGCCATCTTCCTCGAACTGGCCCGCTCGCCGCGCCCCCTCGCCACCGCCGAGGTGGCCGAGCACCTGGGGCTGCACCCCAACACCGTGCGCCCCCACCTCGAGCGCATGCGCGAGGTCGGCCTGCTCGAGGTGGAGACCGACCACCGCGGTGGTCCGGGTCGACCGCAGCACCGCTACTCCACCGCCGCCGACGCCCCCGGTCTGGGGCTCGAGCCGCCGGCGTTCCCCCTGCTCGCCACCATGCTGCTGCGCGCCGCCGGGCTGGGCGGTGCCGGCGCCGACGACGCGGTCGAGGCCGGACGGGAGGCGGGCCGGGCGTTGGCCTCCGGACGCATGGTCGCCGCCGACGCCGGACGCGAGCCCGACGACGAGGTGCCCTGCATCGACGCCCTGGTGGCGGTGCTGGCGCAGCTCGGGTTCGACCCGGCGCGCCTCGACGAGGCCTCACCCGGCGGCGAGTCCGCCGCCGCCACCACCACCGTCGCCTTCGCCCACTGCCCCTACCGCGACCTCGCCGAAGCCAACCCGACGCTGGTGTGCGGCCTGCACCGCGGCCTCGTCGAGGGCTTCGTCGACGGGTGGGCCGGACGCCCGAGCGGCACCGCCGCACCCGCACCGCCGACCCCCGTCGTGGTCGCCTTCGGGACGGTGATCGATCGCAACCCGTGCCGTGCCGACCTCGCCGTCGTAGACTCATCCCACAACCCGGTCGGGGCCACGTTCCCCGAGCCACCGGCGTCGCACCACCGGAGGAACCCGTGATCACGCTCACCGACACCGCAGCTTCGAAGGTGAAGGCTCTCATCGAGACCGAGAGCGAGGACAACCTCGCCCTGCGTGTCGCCGTGCGTCCCGGCGGGTGCTCGGGCTTCAGCTACGAGATGTTCTTCGACGCCGACATCGCCGCCGACGACGTCCAGGTCGACTACCGCGGCGTCAAGGTCGTCGTCGACGCCTCGAGCGCCCAGCTGCTCGAGGGCGCCACCCTCGACTACGCCGACGGCCTCAACCAGGCCGGCTTCCAGATCAACAACCCCAACGCCCAGCGCACCTGCGGCTGCGGCCAATCGTTCAGCTGAGCCGCCCGTAGGCCCCGAGCCGGGCGA
>JBBJOU010000051.1:0-10190 GCA_037724305.1 Acidimicrobiales bacterium | reverse complement strand
CAGGCACGCGCGACTGATTCATGCTCGGCTCCGCAAGCTCCGCCGAGGCGGCAGCGCGTACCGATGCGCGCCGCAGACCTTCGCCCCCTCGCCGCCGAGGCACCGTCGTCAGGCTCGCCAACGGTCGGCTAACGAGGCGATGGGTTCGATGAGCAGGTCGACGACAGGTTGGCGGGCGAGGAGGTCGTCGCGGAAGGCGGGCTCGGTCTCGAGGACGGCGTCGCGCAGGGCGGCGAAGCGGCCGCGGTAGCCCTGGAGGACGCTGCGGGCGGCGACGACGGGGAGGTGGTCCTGAAAGCGCACGTGGAGCAACGTCAGGCCCACCGTGGTGGTGTCCTTCACCTCGGCGACGATCACCACGGTGCGACCGTCGCGACGACCGCGGGACACGAACACGTCGCGTTCGAGGGCGACGGTGTGCTTGGTGCCGCGCAACGTCGGGTCGCGCTCGGTGCGGCTCGGGATCTGGCGGGCGATGCCGCCCCGGTCGACCACCACGGCGGTGGCGGCGCCGTCGACGGCGGGGTCGCCTTCCACGCGGTAGCGGATCCAGCCGGTGACCTCGGCGACCGCCGGGTCGATCTCGGCGAGGGTCCGCAGCGTGCGGTAGGTGAGCGAGTCGCGTGGCGCACCGGCTTCGAGCACGGCGCCCACGAGCGCGACCTGCAGCAGCGTCTCGTCGGTGCGGCTGATGCCGACGGTGACCGTCTTGGCCTGGTGCTTGATGGCGTCGACGGGACGGGTGAGCTCCTCGATGGCCCGGGTGAGCGCGGTCGTGAGGTCGTCGACCACGACCGCCGGGGTCCCGATCCGCCCGTGCTCGACCTGGTAGGCGTCGAGCGCGGCGACGCCGAGGGCGTAGCGGAACAGCGAGGCCAGACGAGTGGCGGTGGAGGCCTCGAGGTGGCCGTCGTAGGCGCCGGAGCGCAGGCCGGCGAAGAAGCCGGCGGCGGCCGGCGCCAGGGCCGGCCGCAGGTGGCGCAGCAGGCGTTCGCCGTCGGGGGCCCCGCCCTCGGACACCGCCGTCTCGATGGCGGCGCGCGCGGCGCGCAGCACGATGGCCTGCGCGTCGATGGCGAGGGCCGCTTCGTAGCCGAAGAGGTGGCCGGCCATGGCCGACAGCACGAAGGCCAGGCGGGGATGGGTCTCAGGCACCTTGATCACCGCGAGGGCGGCGCCGAAGCGCTCCTCGCCCTCGGTGGCGATCACCACCGGGGCCGCCTTGTGAGCCCGGTAGATCGCCACCTCCTTGGCCACGTCGTCGGCAGTCGAGCCGGTGAGACCGGCGGCGCACACGAGGATCAGCGGCTCGGCCGAGAGATCGACGTGCTTCTTGTCCTCGGTGGCGTCACAGGCGATCGACTTGTAGCAGAGCTCCGACAGCTTGATCCGGACCTCCTCGGCGGCGATCCGGTTGGGCCCGTTGCCGACGATGGCCCAGTACCGGCGGGCCGGCGCCAGCTCCGTGGCGATGCGGCCGATGTCCTCTCGCCGATCGAGGACGGCGGCCATCGCCTCGGGGAGCGCCCGCAGGCTGGTGAGCAGGCGGGCCCGGTCGGCCCGGCCCGGCTCGTCCATGCCGGCGCCGGCGGCATCGGCCACGGCGACGGCCAGGAGGCACCCCGCCGCGATCTGGGCGTAGAACGCCTTGGTCGAGGGGACCGCCATCTCCACGTCCCGGCCGTCGGACGTGTACAGCACCCCGTCGGCCTTGTCGGTGAGATCGCTGGACCGCCGGTTGACGATGGCCACGACGGCAGCGCCACGCGAGCGGACCAGGTCGACGGTGCGGTTGGTGTCGGTCGTGGTGCCCGACTGGCTGATGGCGACGACCAGCGTGTCGGCCATGTCGGTACGCATGGCGAAGCCCGACAGCTCGGTGGCGAGGGTGGCTTCCACCCGGAGCGGGGTGGCGGCGACGAAGCCGGCGAGGAACTGGGCGAAGCCCTTGGCCGCCACCGCCGCGGTGCCCTGCCCCATGGCCACCACCCGGGTGATCGAGCCGTCGGCCAGGCGACGGCGGAGGTCGGCGGGAATCGTCTCGGATCCCAGCACCACGGTGGGGCCGTCAGCGCCTTGGCCGTCGAAGAGCTTGCCCCGCAACGTCTTGCGGAACGAGCCGGGCGCCTCTCCCAGCTCCTTGAGCAAGAAGTGGCGGTGTTCGCCGCGGTCGATGTCGCGGGTGGTGATCTCGGCGGTGACCACCTCGGCCGGGGTGATCGGCAACGGCGTGGCGTCATAGGCGAGGCGTTCGATGCCGGCGAGCTCGCCGGCCCGCTTCCGGTCCAGCGCCAGGATCTGGCCCCGGCTCCCGGTGGGGTTCTGGGCGCTGGCCGGTGTCTCGCCGTCGACCCGCAGGTAGTGCACCGTCTCCTCCACCACGCCGTAGGGCTCGCTGGCGGCGACGAAGCAGTCCTCGGCCAGCCCGACGTAGAGGGCCTGGCCCGATCCCCGCAGGGCGAGCAGCACCCGGTCAGGATCGGCGGCCGACTGGGCGGCGATGGCGACCGAACCCTCGAAGGCGGCGACGGTGGCACGGAACGCCTCCAGCGGATCGACCCCGTCGGCCAGCCGGCGTGCCACCAGCGCGGGCATGACCTTGGAGTCGGTGGTGATCTCGGCGGCGATGCCGAGCCCGGCCGCCGCCCGGAGGTCGGCGTGGTTGTCGACGTCACCGTTGATGGCGCCGATCACGTAGGCGCCGTCAGACCCGCCGTCGATGGTGAGACGGTTCTCCTCGTCGCTGTTGAGGGGGTGGGCGTTGGCCTCGCTCACGATGCCGACCGACGCCCACCGGGTGTGGCCGACCACGGTCACCTCGGCGCCGGGCGAGGCCAACGCCAGCGCGAGCAGGGCGTCGCCGCCGATGGCGGCCCGCAAGACCGCGGTGTTGTCGCCCAGCTCGCCGATCTCGGCCGCCGCCTTGTAGACGAACGAGAGGGTGCCGTCGACGGCGCGGACCGCACCGCTGCGGAACAGCGGATCGGCCCCACGGGCGGCCGGGGCACCGGCGGGCGCCTCGAGCAGTGCCCGCACCGTCGAGGTCTCCAGATCGAGGCCGTGCCCCCGCACGAGCAGGTGGAGGCCGGCCGAGTCACGTCCCCGCACCTCGAGGCGGTCGAGGGCGGAGAGCGCCACCTGGATCGAGGTGCAGGCCTCGATGGCCGCCTCGCCGGCGCCGGGCCCGGCCAGGGCGCCGACCAGACGGGCCGTGCGCAGCCGGTCGTGCTGGATGGCCCAGGCGGCGTCGCGCACCCGGATCAGGGCGGCGTTGGTGGCCTCGACCACGGCGGGACCGAGTGCCAGCCCGTCGGCGCCGATATCGGCGTCGAGGTGGTGGTCGATGGCGGCCAATCGGGCCCACAGTCGCTCGACGGCGGCGTCGACGGCGGCGGCGACCGCCGGTGCACCGAGGAGACAGCGGACGCCGGGCACTCCCTGGAGCAGGGCATTGGCTGCCTCCAGCGGCGTGGCCGCCGCCAGGACCGCACCGGCGTCCGGCAGCGAGCCGGCCTCGTCGAGACCATCGCCGGCCTCCTCGACGAGGGCGAGCACCCCAGCGGGCTCGGGGGTCGGTCGGGTCGCCCGACGCCGGACGACGGCGATGATCCCGCACATGGATGGACGAACCTATCGCTCGGGGGGATCCACCCCCCGAGTACCCCCCGAACGCAGACGGACGACTCCGTCGGCGCAGCTCTCGCGCGGGGGGCTCCGCCCCGTCAGGTCGAGGTGGCGGCGGCGCCCACGGCCGCGGTCAGGCGGGCCACGACGGCCTCGGCCAGCGCCACGGTGTCGGCCTCGGCCATCACCCGCACGAGCGGTTCGGTGCCGCTGGAGCGCAGCAGGACCCGGCCCCGCCCGTCGAGCTCGGCCTCGGCGGCGGCCACCTCCGCCGCCACCGCCGCCACCAGGTCGACCGGACGGCGGGCGCCCGGGCCCACCCGGACGTTGCGCAGCACCTGGGGCAGGCGCACCATCACCGTTGCCAACTCGGCCAGGGGGCGGCGGCGGACGACGACGTCGAGCACGCTGACGGCGGTGAGCAGACCGTCGCCGGTGGTGGCGAGATCGCGCTGGATGACGTGACCGGACTGCTCACCCCCGAGCGCCAGGCCGTGGGTCTCCAGGGCGTCGAGCACGGCGCGGTCCCCCACCGGTGTCTCCACCACGCCGATGCCCCGGGCGGCCATGGCCCGGTGGAACCCCAGGTTGGTCATCACCGTCACCGCCACCGCACCACCCGTCAGGGCGCCCCGCTCGTGGCGGTCGACGGCCAGGACCGCGATGAGCTGGTCGCCGTCGACCACCGCGCCGGTGGCATCGACGGCGATGCAGCGATCGGCGTCGCCGTCGAGGGCGATGCCCACGGCGGCGCCGTGATCGAGCACGGCTCGGCGCAACGCCGCGGTGTCGGTGGCCCCGCACCCGGCGTTGATGTTGGTGCCGTCGGGCTCCACCCCCAGGCGGGCGACCACCTCGGCCCCCAGCGCCTCGAACACGGCGGGACCGACCACCGCGGCGGCGCCGTTGGCGCAGTCGAGCACGACGCGGAGGCCATCGAGGCGACGTCCGTCGAGGGCGGCGACCACCGACGCCTGCCAGCGCTCGACGAGCGCGGCAGCGTGGTCGGGAGCACCGGCGCCACCGATGGCCGTGCCGACCGCCGCGGTGGCGGGATCGAGCGGTGCCCCCAGGTGGGCTTCGACGGCGGCCTCGACGGCATCGGTGAGCTTGCGCCCCCCGGCGGCGAACAGCTTGATGCCGTTGTCGGCGAAGGGGTTGTGCGACGCCGAGATCACCGCGCCGGGCACCCCCAGGGTCCCGCTGGCCCAGGCCACCGCCGGCGTGGGCACCACGCCGAGGTCGAGCACCGACGCCCCTTCGGCGGCCGCCCCGGCGGTGAAGGCGGCGGCGAGCATGGGCCCCGACCAGCGGGTGTCCCGGCCCAGGGCGACGCCGCCGGTCGGGCCCAGGACGCGCACCGTCGCCCGCCCGAGGGCGAGCGCCAGCTCCGGGTTCAGCTCGGCGCCGGCCACGCCCCGGACGCCGTCGGTCCCGAAGCGAAGACTCATCCCCTGCCCGTTCTTTGTCGGCTGGGCCACCGCAACGGTGGCTGGGCCCACAAAGAACTCGCCGCCTAGCGCTTGGAGTACTGCGGGGCCTTGCGGGCCTTCTTGAGGCCGTACTTCTTGGACTCCTTCTCACGGGCGTCGCGTGTGAGGAAGCCGGCCCGCTTGAGCACGGCCCGGAGCTCAGGGTCGAGCTCGATGAGCGAGCGGGAGATGCCCATGCGCAGGGCGCCGGCCTGGCCGGAGATGCCGCCGCCGTCCATGGTGACGTCGATGTCGTAGTTCTCGACCGTCTCGGTGAGGACGAGGGGCTCCTTGATCAACATGCGGTGCGTGGGCGAGGGGAAGTACACCTCGATGTCGCGCTTGTTGATGGTGATCGTGCCGGTGCCGGGCCGGAAGCGCACGCGGGCGACCGCCTGCTTGCGGCGACCCGTGGTCTGGGTGAGGGGCGTGGTCATCGTGGGGTTCCTCCGACTCACGCGCCGCGACGGGCGTGGGCGATCTCGAGCGGCTTCGGCTGCTGGGCGGTGTGGGGGTGGGTGGGCCCGGCGTAGACCTTGAGCTTGGTCAGCGTCTGGCGCCCGAGGCGGTTCTTGGGCAGCATCCCCTTGATGGTGCGCCGCACCGCCGCCTCCGGCTTGGTGGCCAGCAGCTCGGCATAGGTGGCGGTCTTGATACCGCCGGGGTACCCGGAGTAGCGGTGGACGAGCTTCTTCTCGGCCTTGTCCGACGTGAGGATCACCTTGGCAGCGTTGATCACGATGACGTGGTCGCCGGTGTCCATGTGCGGGGCGAAGGTGGGCTTGTGCTTGCCGCGGAGGATCCGAGCCACCTCGGTCGCCACGCGACCGAGCACGAGTCCCTCGGCGTCAACGACGTGCCAGGCGCGCTGGATCTCGCTGGCCTTGGGGGAGTAGGTGCGCACGGGTGTCCCTCTCGCTTTGCAGGTGTCGGTCTCGCAGCTCGACCCGGGTCGGGTCACCGGGGTGCGGGGCGGCCGGGGGACGGGTCCCCGACCGAGAGCATCGGAGGAACGAGACTAGGACCGGCCCCGGCCGGACGGCAAGGCGAGCCCTCGCTACGTCGCGCCCGCTGGCGGAGCCAGCCCAGCACGGAGGCGCCGCCGACCACGGCGGCGGCCGCCCCCAGCGCCAGCCCGGCCCTGGCCCCGGCGACCTCGGCCAGCCAGCCGGCGATCGGGCCGCCTATCGGGGTGGAGCCGAGGAAGACGAGGGTGAACAGGGCCAGCACCCGCCCTCGCATCTCGGGGGCCACGGCGAGCTGGAGCACCGTGTTGGCGCCCGACAGCACGGCGATGGACGAGAATCCGACCACCACTGCCGCCGGGGCGGCGAGAACCAGGTCGGGGGCGGCGGCCAGCGCGAGGGTGGAGGCGCCCAGCACCAGCGCGGCGCGCCCGAGGGCCCGGTTGTCGAAGCGGCCCCGGCGGGCCAGCCACAGCGAGCCGGCCAGCGAGCCGATGCCGAAGATCGAGGTGAGGACGGTGTAGCTCCACTCACCCCCGTCGAGGTCGCGCTGGGCGAAGAGGGGGAACAGCACCTGGAAGTTGAAGGCGAGCGTGCCCACCACGGCCATGAGCAGCAGCGGGATGCGCAGCTCGTCGACCGACCACGCGTAGCGGAACCCTTCCCGGAGCTGGCCCCTGCCGCGGGCCACCGGGGGGGCGCTGCGCAGCTCGGCCGGGTCCATGCGCCGCAGGGCGATGAAGGGGGCGGCGTAGCTCAGCCCGTTCAGGACGAAGCACCAACCGATGCCCACCCCGGTGATCAGGAGCCCGGCCACGGCCGGCCCGATAAGGCGGGCGACGTTGACCACGGTGGAGTTCAGGCTGACGGCGTTGGCCACCTCGGACTCCGGCACGAGCTCGTTGACCAGCACCCGGCGGGCGGGGTTGTCGAAGGTGTTGCCCAGGCCGGTCACGAGGGCCAGGGCGTAGACGAGGGGCACGGTGATGGCGTCAGTGAGCACCAGCACGCCGAGCACCAGCGCGGCCGAGGCCATGACCACCTGGGTGACGGCGAGCAGGCGGCGCTTGTCGACCCGGTCGATGACCAGGCCGGCCCACGCCCCGAGCACCAGGATCGGGCCGAACTGGAAGACGGTGAGCAGGCCCAGGGCGGCGCCGCTGTCGGTCAGGCGCAGCACCAGCAGCGTCTGGGCGATGAGCTGGAGCCAGGTACCGGTGAGCGACACCGCCTGGCTCACGAAGAACAGGCGGAAGTTCCGGATTCCCAGCGACCGGAACGTCTCGCCCGAGGCGACGCGCACGCGGGTCACGAACGCCCCCGCTCGGCGCGTGGTCCGCGACCGAGGGCCTCGAGCACCGGGATGACAGCGGCGATGGCGGCGCGCTCGTCGGGGCTCACCGCGGCGAGCCGCTCGGCCAGCCAGGCGTTGCGCCGGCTGCGCAACCGTTCGAGCACGTCGGCGCCGGCGGCGGTGAGCTCGACGCGGCGGACCCGCCCGTCGGCGGGGCAGGCCACGATCGTGACCAGGCCCCGCTCCTCGAGCCGCTGGCCCAGCTTGGTGGCCATGGGCGGCGACACCTTCTCGGCCTCGGCCAGGTCACCGAGGGTCACCGGCCCCACCCGGGCCACGGTGGCCAGCGCCGAGGTGAGGCTCGGCGTCATGTCCCCCTCGACCTGCGTGCGGAGCTGGCGCACGATCGGCACCAGGGCCAGGCGGAAGCCGGCCGCCAGGGCGGCGGCGTCGTCGGGCGGAGAGGGGCCGGGGGAAGCACGCGTCGCAGGATCGTTCACCAGGTTCATGAATCTAGTGAACGATCGGCGTGTCCCCCACCGGCAGCGAGGGATAATCGACATGCCAGAGGCAGAGACCGTGGGCGGGCGCGGTCGGGCCGGCCAGGGCGCGGTCGCCGGCGCGCAGGATGGTGGTGATGTCGCCGGGGGTGCGCTTGGCGAGACCGACGTCGACGAGGGTGCCGACGATCGAGCGGACCATCGACTGGCAGAAGGCGCTGGCGCCGATCCAGAACCGCAGCACGCCGTCGCCTGCCGCCTCGTCGTGCTCCCAGCCGGCGTCGAAGACCCGGCGCGTGTAGACCGGTTCGGGCCCCCTGGTCACGCCGCGCCGGCGGCGGCAGAACGAGCGGAAGTCGTGCAGTCCGATGAGGGGGTCGCACGCCATGCGCATGAGGCGCAGGTCGAGGGGGTCCTCGACCCACCAGGCGGTGGCGGCGAGGAACGGGTCCGACACCGGGCGGTTCACCACCGTGTAGCGGTAGCGGCGACCGACGGCCGAGAAGCGGGCGTCGAAGTCGGCGGGCACCACGACGGCGTCGCGCACGACGACGGTGGGGCTGCACAGGCCGTTGAGCGAACGCTGCAGGCGGGCCACGTCGGTGCGGTCCTCGGCCAGGTCGACGTGCACCACCTGGCCCCAGGCGTGGACACCGGCATCGGTGCGCCCGGCACAGGTCAGCGTCACCGCATGGCCGACCACGCGCTCGAGGGCCTCGCCGAGCACGGCGGCCACCGTCGGGTGGCCGGGCTGCAACGCGAAGCCCCGGTACGGGCCGCCGTCGTAGGCGACCGTCATCCGGACGCGCACCAGCGGCCCCGTCGGGGCCGCTGGTCCGCCGATCTCGGGATCGAAGAGCGTCATCGCCGTGCTTGTTCTTTGTGGAGCTGGCCACTCTCACGGGGGCGCAGGCCACAAAGAACGAGGGTCAGACGAGCTCGATGCGGGCCATGGGGGCGTTGTCGCCGTGGCGGGGGCCGAGCTTGAGGATGCGTGTGTAGCCACCGTTGCGGTCGACGTAGCGGGGGCCGAGCTCGGTGAACAGCTTGTTCACCATGTCCTCGTCGCCGATGATCGACAGGGCCTGGCGGTAGCGGTGCATGCCGCCCTTGCGGGCCTTGGTGATCATCTTCTCGGCGACGGGGCGCAGTTGCTTGGCCTTGGCCTCGGTGGTGGTGATGGCCTCGGCGGCGATGAGCGACGCAGTCAGGTTGGCCAGCATGAGCCGCTGGTGGGAGGCGGAGCCGCCGAGGCGGCGGCCCTTCTTGGGGGTGCCGGGCATGGTGGGTCCTAGTCCTTGGTGCGCAGCGTCAGGCCGCGCTCGTCGAGCTTCACCTTGACCTCGTCCAGCGACTTCTGGCCGAAGTTGGTGATGGCGAGCAGGTCGTCCTCGGTCTTGCCGAGGAGCTCGCCCACGGTGTTGACCTGGGCCCGCTTGAGGCAGTTGCGGGGGCGCTCGGACAGGTCGAGGTCCTCGATGGGGAGGTCGAGGTCGGGCGAGCCGGCGGCGGTAGCCGACACCTCGCCGAGCTCGAGGCCCTGGGGCTCGTCGCTCATCTCGGCAACGAGGGCGACGAGCGAGCGCAGCGTGTCGCCGGCCGAGGCCAGCGCGTCACGGGGGGCGATCGAGCCGTCGGTCTCGATGTCGAGGACGAGCCGGTCGTAGTTCGTGTCCTGCTCGACCCGGGTGGGCTCCACCACGAAGGCGACGCGGCGCACCGGCGAGAACACCGAGTCGACGGCGATCTCGCCGATGGGGGCGGTCGCCCGCTTGTTGCGCTCCTCGGCGACGTAGCCCCGGCCCTTGGCGACGGTGAGATCGATGGCCAGGCGGCCCCGCTCGGTGACCGTGGCGATGTGGAGCTCGGGGTTGATGATCTCCACGTCGGGGTGGAGCTCGATGTCGGCGGCGGTGATGTCCTTGGGGCCCTTGACGTCGAGCCGGAGCTGGACGGGGTCGTCGGTGTAGACGACGAGGACGATGTCCTTGACGTTCAGGATGACGTCGGTGGCGTCCTCGACCACGCCCTTGATGGGGGCGAACTCGTGGAGCTCGGTGTCGAAACGGACGTGGGTGACCGCAGCGCCGGGGATGGACGACAGGAGCGTCCGGCGCAGCGAGTTGCCCAGCGTGTGGCCGAAACCGGGTTCGAGCGGGGACACGGCGAACTTCTGCCGGTTGCCCTCCTGCTCGCCGACGGTCTCGACGGACGGGCGCTGGATGACGAGCATTCGTACCTCGTTGTGTATCGCGGGGGGATGGCTTGGGGCCGGGCCCCCCGAGTGTGCGGAGGGGTTCGGGGGGGACACGGGGGGCGGAGCCCCCCGTGCGAG
>JBBJOU010000050.1:0-10276 GCA_037724305.1 Acidimicrobiales bacterium | reverse complement strand
AGATCGACAGGGCGCGGGCGATCTGCTGGAGGATCTCGGCCGACGGCTTGCGCAGCCCCCGCTCGATCTGGCTCAGGTACGGGTTGGAGATCCCCGCCATGTCCGACAGCTTGCGCAACGAGAGGTGACCGATCGTGCGCTGGTCGCGGATGAACCCACCGAGGTCGTGCCAGCGATGCTCGAGCTCACCCTTCAACTCGTCCTTCATGGGCGAAGGCTAGGCAACGGACGCGAGCGGATCGCAACCGGCCGCGAGCAGCCGGCAACCGTCCCGAGTGCCCGACGACACGGTGGCGCGGGTGGGCCCGGCCCGAGCGACCGCCGTAGCGTCTCGGCATGCGTACTTCCCCGCAGAACGAATCGAGGCGGCGCCGGGCGGGCGCCGTTGCGCTGCTCGGTCTCGCGGTTGGCGGCGGCCTGTCCGCCTGCGGTTCCGATGCCGACAGCGGTCTCAGCGGGGCGCCGCCGGCTCCCGCGGGCACGGTCGTGGTGGTCGGCGACGACCGCCTCCGCTTCGACGCGGAGTCCTACACCGCCCCGGCCGGCGAGATCCCGTTCGTCCTGCGCAACCAGGGCGCCCTCCCCCACACACTCCTCATCGAGGACAGCGACGCCCTCGACCTCGAGGTGCGGGGCGCAGGCGATACGGCCGAGGGCACGGCCACCCTCGAACCCGGCACCTACGTGCTCTTCTGTGACGTCCCCGGTCACCGGGCCACCATGCAAGCCGAGCTCATCGTCGAGTAGCCGCAAGATCAGCTGAGCACGAGCTCGTAGAGGAGCTGGAACAGCACGAGCACGGCGAACCCGGCGCCGATGGTGCGGCGGTGGTCATCGAAGAGCGCCCGGTTGACGACGTTGTCGAGCCCGCCGAGGCGGCCCAGGGCCGAGACCTGGAGCACGACGACGACGGCGATGACAATGCCCAGGTAGGCGCCCTTGTTGGTCGGCGGGTCGTAGATCGAGGCCAGGTGGGCGGTGAACACCATGAACCAGAGCATGGGGATCGAGAAGAGGGCGTTGACCCGCGACGCCCGGGCGGCGCGCCGGGCGGCGGTGGGCGCCTCCGGGTCGGCGGCGCCGCCACCGGCGACGGCGGTGGCCGAGGCGATGACCACCTTCTGGGCCGGCCAGATCACCGTCCAGACGTTGACGAACATGACGACGCCGAGGAGCATCCCGGTGCTGATGGCGTAGCCCTGGGACGAGCGCATGTACTCGCCGATCTGCTCGCCGTCGCCCTTGCCCACCACCAACAGGAGGCCGAAGGCGACGGTGAGCACCGACGCCCACCGGAACCAGCGCAGGGCCCGCGCCGTGACGGTGCGCAGCGCCTCGCCGCGGGCGCCGTCGGAGAGCTCGGCGAAGGCCGGCGCCTGGACCACGTTGAAGAAATAGAGCAGCCCGACCCAGGTCAGGCCGACCAGCACATGGGTGAAACGGGAGATGACGGCCCAGCCGCCACCCGGGTCGAAAAAGCCGTCGAAGAGCTGCACGGCGGGCGACGCTAGGTGGTGGGCGGGAGGCGATCGGCACCGCATCGGGTAAGCAGGGGTCGCCGACCACATCAGAGGAGCACCCCACCATGGCCGACGGCCCGTACACCCTGCCCGACCTGCCCTACGACTACGGCGCCTTGGAGCCCCACGTGATCGGCCAGATCATGGAGCTCCACCACGACAAGCACCACGCCACCTATGTCGCCGGGGCGAACACCACCCTCGAGAAGCTCGCCGACGCCCGTGATGCCGGCGACTTCCCGACCATCAACCAGCTCGAGAAGAACCTGGCCTTCCACGTCTCGGGCCACGTGCTGCACTCGTTGTTCTGGCAGAACCTGTCGCCCGACGGCGGGGGCGAGCCCACCGGCGCCCTGGCCGAGCAGATCGGCACCGACTTCGGTGGCTTCGCCGGCTTCAAGGCGCAGTTCACCCAGGCCGCCGCCACCGTCCAAGGCTCGGGCTGGGCCCTGGCCAGCTGGGAGCCCGTCGCCGGGCAGATCATCGTCCAGCAGGTCTACGACCACCAGGGCAACGTGGGCGTCGGCGGCGTGCCCCTGTTCACCTTCGACGCCTGGGAGCACGCCTTCTACCTGCAGTACAAGAACGTGAAGGCCGACTTCTTCTCCGCCCTCTGGAACGTCGTCAACTGGACCGACGTCGACGCCCGCCTGGCCGCCGCCCGGGCCTGAACCTCGCCGTCCTCCGTCGGCGGGGCCGCCGTGGTGGTGGTCCCGCCGACGGGGAACGATCACGACGTCGGCCCAGGAACCGGCGCAGTGGTGCCGGCAGGCGGGCAGTGCGGGGCTGGAGCAACTCGTCGAGGGGGACGCCCCGGGCGTTGCGGTAGAGCGCTTTCGCCGCGCCCAGCAGCGGGGTCGCCGCCAGCGCACCGGGTACGCCGGCCGCCGCACCACCGACCAGCGCAGCGAGCATGGTGGCCGGCGGGGAGAGGTCGACGGCCACGCCCACCACCGCCGGCTGCACCAGATTGTTCTCGACCTGCTGGTAGACGAGGAACACGACGAGGGCCACGAGCCCGGTGACCGGTCCCTCCGAGAGCGCCAGCAGCACCAGGAACGAGCCGCCGAGGAGCCCGCCGATCTGCGGGATGAGGTTGGTGATCGCCGCCCACACGCCGGCGAGGGGCGCCAGCGGCACGCCCAGGGCGAGGCCGACCGACAAGATCACCAGCCCGTTGATGAGGGCCACCAGCACCGAGCCGGCGAAGTAGTTACCCACCGTGCGGTAGACGATGCGCCCCACCACGTCGGCGGCACCGCGGCGCGCCGGGCGCAGCAGGCGGCGGGCCCGGCCGACGAGGGCGTCGCCGTCGAGCATGAGCGCGAGGGCCACGACGAGCACCGTGGCCACCGTGCGGACGTTGCCGACCACCCGCTCGACGGCGCCGGCCACGGTGGCGTCGTCGAGGCGGCCGGGCAGATCGTCGACGAAGCGCTCGACCACGCCGACGGCGTCGCCGTCACGCAGCTGATCGCCCACCACCGGGAAGTCGTAGAACGACTCGACGGTGGCGGGGAGCTCGGTCACCAGTTCGGACGCCTGGTCGACGGCGGGTGGGCCGAGCACGAGCACGACGAGGGTGAGGGCGCCCACCAGGCCGGCCCCGACCACGGCCACGGCGACGCTTCGACCGCAGGAGCGCCAGCGCCGCACGCCGAGCACGAGCGGGTCGAGGGCCAGCGCCAGCAGCGTGCCCACCGCCACCTGCGTCAGGACCTCCGGCGCGAGGCGGGCGACCGCCGCCAGGGCGAAGGCGGCGAGCACGCCCACCACCACGAGCAGGAACGTGCGGCCGTCGAGGTCGACCACCAGCGGGGCGGGCCGCGACAGGTCCTCGCCGCGCTCGGTCATGGCGTACTGTACGGCGCGTGCCGAGCACCGGCGGGGAGGCGGCGACCGCAGCGACGACGCTGGTGCCGACCGGACGGATGGCGCACCGCCCCATCCGCCTCAGCGGGGGCGCGGTGGCCGTGCTGGTCGGCGCAGTGCTGGTCGCCATGGTGGCCCGCGGTGTCTTCGTGGCCGCCCACCGTCCGCTCGGTTGGGCCGTGGCCGCCGCCGTGGTGGCCCTGATGCTCGAGCCGGTGGTCGCCCGCCTCGACGACGTGCTGCCCCGGCCGGCGGCCCTCGCCACCGCCCTGGTCGCCATCGCCGCCGTCGCCGGCGGCCTGGTCTACGGCGTGTTCGGCGACCTCGCCGAGGAGGCGGCGCGCCTCGAGCGCGAGGCCCCGGCGGCGGCCGCCCGCCTCGAGGGGCGCGACGACAGCCTCGGTTCGGCGGCCCGCGAGGCCGAGCTCGAGCGCCGGGTGGCGGGATTCGTCGACACCGTGGGCGAGCGGGTGGGCAGCTCCGGTGACGCCGTGCGCGCCGCCGCCGGCACCGTCCCCACCTACCTCGTGTGCACCGTGCTCACCGTGTTCCTGCTGGCCGGCCGCCGGCGCATGGTCGACGCTGCCGTCGCCCAGGTGCGCGACGACCAGCGGCGCCGCCGGATCGCGGCGGTGACCCGCACGGCCATCGCCCGGGCCCAGGGCTACCTGGCCGCCGCCATCGCCCAGGGCGCGGCCGTCGGGGTCCTCGTCGGCCTGGTGGCATGGCTGCTGGACCTGCCGGCCCCCGTCGTGCTCGGCGTCCTGGGCGCCATCCTCGGCCTCGTGCCCGTGCTGGGTGTGTTCCTGGCCGCCGTCGCCCCCGCCCTGCTCGCCGCCGGGTTCGCCTCCCCCGCCGCCGCCGTCGCCGTCCTTGCCGGCGCCGTCGCCCTCCAGGTGCTGGAAGCCAGCTACCTCCGGCCCCGCCTCGATCGGGCCACCCTCCACGTTGGTCCGGCCATCCCGGTGGTGGTGGCCCTGCTCGGCTTCGAGCTCTACGGGCTCGGCGGCGCCCTCTACGCCGCCGCCGGCGCCGTCGTCCTGCTCGCCTTCGCCGACGCCGCCGCCACCGACGACCCGGCGTCAGCGACCGAGTGAAGGTCGAGAACCGTCAGGCGCGGACCAGGCGCTCGATGGCGCGGGTGGCCTCGGTGATGACGCGGTCGGCCTCGGCGGGGTCGTCGCCGCCGGCGGCGTTGGTCACGCAGTGGCGGACGTGCTGGTCGAGCAGGCCGATGGCCACGCTCTGGAGCGCCTTGGTGACGGCGCTGATCTGGGTCAGCACGTCGATGCAGTAGGTGTCGTCGTCGACCTGGCGCTGCAGGCCCCGCACCTGGCCCTCGATGCGGCGCAACCGCTTGAGGTAGTCGTCCTTGTCCATGGTGTAGCCGCGCATGGCTCGCTCGTCTCCTAGCTCGGGGTGCCGGCGGGGGCCGGGCGGTTCGCGGGGGTGGGCTCGGTGGCGCGTTCGCCGGACCGGTTCGGGGCATCGGCGGAGCGGGCCCGGAACGTGGCCAGCCGGAGGCTGTTGGTCACCACGAACACGCTCGAGGCGGCCATGGCAGCACCGGCGATCATGGGGCTGAGATAGCCGCTGGCGGCCAGCGGCAGGGCCGCCACGTTGTAGGCGAAGGCCCAGAACAAGTTGCCCTTGATGGTGCGCAGGGTCCGGCGGGCGAGGCGGATGGCATCGGCGGCGCTGCGCAGGTCGCCCCGCACCAGGGTGAGGTCGCTGGCCTCGATGGCGGCGTCGGTGCCGGTGCCCATGGCCAGGCCCAGATCGGCGGTAGCGAGGGCGGCGGCGTCGTTCACGCCGTCGCCCACCATGGCCACCACCCGACCCTCGGCCTGGAGGCGGGCGATGACGTCGACCTTGTCCTCGGGCAGGACCTCGGCGATGACCTCGTCGCCCCGGTCGGGGTCGATGCCCACCTGGGCGGCGACGGCGCGGGCGGCGCGGGTGTTGTCGCCGGTGAGCAGCACCGGGCGCAGGCCCAGCTCGCGCAGCATGGCGACGGCCTCGGCCGAGGTGGGCTTCACCTTGTCGGCCACCACCAGCACGGCTCGTGCCGCGCCGTCCCAGCCGACGAGCACGGCGGTGCGCCCGGCGGTCTCGGCCTCGTCCAACGCCGCACCCAACGAGTCGGGAACCTCGAGGTCCCACTCGTCGGTGAGGAAGCGGCGCCGGCCGGCCACCACGGTATGGCCGTCGACCACGCCGTGGACGCCGAGCCCGCGAGTGGCGGCGAACCCGTCGACCGCCGGCAGCGACCCGAAGCGCTCACGAGCGGCATCGGCGACGGCCTTGGCGATCGGGTGCTCGGCGGCGTCCTCGACGGCGCCGGCGAGGCGCAGCACCTCGGCCTCGTCCTCGCCGTCGGCCACCACCACGTCGAGCAGCGCCATGCGCCCGGTCGTGACGGTGCCCGTCTTGTCGAGCACGATGGTGTCGACCTTGCGGGTGGACTCGAGCACCTCGGGGCCCTTGATGAGGATGCCCAGCTGGGCGCCCCGTCCGGTGCCGACGAGCAGGGCGGTCGGCGTGGCGAGGCCGAGGGCGCAGGGGCAGGCGATGATGAGCACGGCGACCGTCGCGGTGAAGGCCAGCGACGCGCTCGGGCCGGCGACCAGCCAGAACCCGAGCGTGGCGGCGGCCAGGGTGATCACCACCGGCACGAACACCGCGGAGACCCGGTCGGCCAGGCGCTGCACGTCGGCCTTCCCCGACTGGGCGTCGGTCACGAGGCGACCGATCCGGGCCAGGGCGGTGTCGGCGCCCACCCGGGTGGCCTCGATCACGAGGCGCCCGCCGGCGTTGACGGTGGCACCGGTGACGGCGTCGCCGGGGCCGACCTCGACCGGCACCGACTCGCCGGTGAGCAACGATGCGTCGATGGCGGAGGTGCCCTCGATCACCACGCCGTCGGTGGCGAGCTTCTCGCCGGGCCGGACGACGAAGTGGTCGCCGACGACGAGCTCCTCGACCGGCACCCGGAGCTCGGCGCCGTCGCGCAGGACGGCGACGTCCTTGGCGCCCAGCTCGAGCAGGGCCTTCAGGGCGGCGCCCGAGCGGCGCCGGGCGCGGGCCTCGAAGAAGCGCCCGGCGAGGATGAACACGGTGACGGCGGCGGCCACCTCGAGGTAGATGTCGTCGCCACCGTCGCGCCGCTCGAGGGCCAGGCTGAAGGCGTGCGTCATGCCCGCCACCCCGGCATCGCCGACGAAGAGGGCGTAGAGCGACCACCCCAGGGCGGCCAGCACGCCGACCGAGATGAGGGTGTCCATGGTGGCCGACCCGTGGCGCACGTTGGCCCACGCCGCCCGGTGGAACGGCGCCGCCCCCCACAGCGCCACCGGCGCGGCGAGGGTGAGCGACAGCCACTGCCAGTTGGTGAACTGCAGGGCGGGGATCATGCCCATGGCGACCACGGGCACGCTGAGCACGAACGACAACAGGAGCCGGTTGCGCAGCGGGCGGGTGGGATCGACGTCGTCCTCGTCGGCGTCGGCGTCCGACGACCGACCGGCGGGGCGGGGGACGCGGGCGGTGTAGCCGGCCGACTCGATGGCGGCGATCAGCTCGTCGGTGGTCACGCCCTCGGGGGCCCGCACGGTGGCGGCCTCAGTGGCGTAGTTGACCGTGGCGGTCACGCCGTCGATGCGGTTGAGCTTCTTCTCGATGCGCATGGCGCAGGAGGCGCAGGTCATACCGCCGACGGCGAGCTCGACCGGGGGGCCGGCCGCCGGGGTGGCGGTGAACCCGGCGGTGGTATCGGTGCCCATCAGTGATCCTCCTCGGTAGTGGTGTCGTCGGCCTGGTCGTCGGCGCCGTCGCCGTCGGCGACGACCTCGACGGTGAAGGCGGCGGTGCGGACCTCGCCCTCGTGGGCGAAGTCGAAGAACAGGCGGTAGGTGCCGGCACTCGGCAGCTCGGCGATGAAGGGCACCGTCGGCCCCCGTGCGGAGGCGGGGGCCCCTTCCCCTGCGCCCTCGGGAGTCGTCTCCTCGGGGTGGACGTGGGCGTAGGCGAGGTCGTCGGCCCGGAAGGCCACGAGGTGCCCGCTGGCCCCCAGGTAGGGCTCGAGGTCGTCGACCGCTTCGCCGTCGCGTTCGACGATGAGGCGCACCGGGCTCGAGCCGGAGCGGAGATCGCCTTCGAGGCGCACCTCGTAGCCGTCGACCTGGTCGACCGCGGCGGGCGCCGGGAGCGGGGTGGGGTCGAACTCGCCGGGTGCCGACAGGTTGACGCCGAGGGCGAGGGCGGGGCCGTCGGCGGGGACGACATCGGCGACCGCCCGGTACGAGCCCGGGTCGAGGTCGTCGAGCGTCACCGACCACGTGCCCTGCTCGTCGCGCTCGGGGTGGACGTGCTGGTAGGTGACGAGGTCGGTGCTGACGACGAGCAGGTGGAGCTCCTTGTCGAGCTCGACCTCGTAGTCGGTCACGGGATCGCCGTCGGGCCCCTCGATGATGAAGGTGAACGGCTGGTCGGGACGCAACGTGGTGGCAGTGGGCACGAACGCGTAGCCCTGGTCGACGGCGGAGAGGCCGGAGACCGTCGCGGCGTCGCCGTCCATCCCTTCCATCCCCTCCATACCTTCCATGCCGCCCGTCGCCTCGCTCACGTCGACCGGCCCGACCGCTCCGCCGAGCAGGGCGCCGGCACCGAGGGCGCCGGTGAGCACCACGGCGAAGCCGGCCAGGCGCGTGCCGGCGTTCAGCGTCCTTGACTCGCTCATTGGACCAGCTCGAATCCGGCCTCATCCACCGCCGCGGCGAGGACGGTGGGATCGACGGCGGCGGTGCTCGTCACCACCACCCGACCGGAGTCCAGGTCGACGTCGACATCGGTGACGTTGGGCACGCGGCCGATCTCGGTGCCCACCGCCTGGACGCAGTGGCCGCAGGTCATGCCGGCGACGGTGATGGTGGTCTCGGTGGTCTCGGCCATGGTGGGCTCCTCGGGGTGGGGTGATCAACACCATACCCCGGTGGGGTATTTTCGGCAACCCTTCCGAGGCACGACCTCGTGTCTTCTATCCGGCGGCGGCCATCGCCCCCACCACCACGGCCCAGATAGGGGCGAGCACGAGCAACGAGTCGAGGCGCCGCAGGGCGGGCGCCGGCGCCCTCGCGGAGGGCAGGACGAGCGATCCGATCACCTGGCCCAGCGGGCAGGCGACGCCCGCCACGACCACGAACGCCAGCGACGACGGGAGCTCGAAGGGGGGAACGCTGACGGCGGCGATGGCGAACTGCACCACCAGGACGGCGGCGACGCCGGCGACCGGCCCCTCGAGCGGGCTGCTGGCGCCCGAACCGATCAGGTAGTCGCCGGCCTCGTAGGCCGACACCACGAGCACGAGGGCCACGCCGGCGCCCGGCTCGAAGCGCTGGGCGCACACCAGCGCAGCGGCGGCGAGGCCGACCGGGAAGGCGCAGCGGACGGTGAGCGCGGTGACGGCGAGGGCCGCAGGGGGGCGACCTCGACCCCGCCGACGCGCCGCCTCGGCCGTGGCGAAGGCGATGGCGACCAGCGCCAGCACGGCGATACCGAGCAGGCCGGTGGTCAACGCCGCCGCCAGGGGGAGGAGAGCCGCACCGATAGCAGCGCCGAGGACGTGGGGACGCCCGCCCCGGCGCCGCCACACCGTGGCCGCCTGGGCGGCGGCCAGCCCGGCGGCGGCCGCGTAGAGCGGTGCCAGGGCCTCCAGGCCGATCACGAGCGCGCCCATGACCACGACGAACCAGGTCACGCCGAGACGGATGCGAGGCCCGTCGGTGTCGTAGACCACCGCGAGGCGGCGCCCCCGTCCGGTGCTCGCCCGGACGCGGGGGCCCGGCCTGCGCTCGACGGCGCGTCGACCCGCCGCCCGCCGTGCCGGTCGCGCCGGCGGCGCGGCGGTGATCGTGGCGGTACCGCTGAAGCGAGCCATCACCGGGCGCCACCCGAGACCGGGGGCAGCACGGCGACCTCGTCGTCGTCGACCACCGCGTCGGCCCGCTCGGCGGCGTCGCCGTTCACCCACACGCGGCAGGTGGTGAGCACCGCCGCGAAATCCGTCCCGTACCGGGTCACGGCGCCGTCCAACACCTCGCCGACGGTGGCGCCGGCCACGACGTCGGCGCCGGTCCCGGCGGCCTCACGGGCCGCGGCGAACAGGCGGAGGCGGGACACCCGCCCAGACGCTAGGCGGCCCGCCCCGGAGCCGCCACCACGAAGTCCGGCGCGTGAGCCGAGCGGCACCCGTACGCTCGGCCGCCGTGCCCGCCACCCGTATCCTGCTGCTGCGCCACGGCCAGTCCGAGTGGAACGCGCTCGGGCGGTGGCAGGGCCAGGCCGACCCACCGCTCTCGGCGGTGGGTCGGGCGCAGGCCGTCGCTGCGTCGCGCTCGGTCGGGACGGTGGATGCGATCGTGGCCTCCGACCTGATCCGAGCGTACGACACCGCCCTGGTGATCGCCGGGGCCATCGGTGTCGGCCCGGTGGTGGTCGAGGCCGCCCTGCGCGAGCGGGACGCCGGCGAGTGGTCGGGGTTGACCCGCCGCCAGATCCATCGTTCCTGGCCCGGCTACCTCGACGACGGTCGCCGACCACCCGGGTGGGAGTCCGACGATGCCCTGCTGGCACGGGTCCTGCCCGCCCTCGGCCGCATCGCCGCCATCGCAACGGGGGGTGCGGTGCTGGCCGTCACCCACGGCGGGGTGGTGTACGCCCTCGAGGCCCACCTCGGCCTCCCTGACGCCGGCCGCCTCGCCAACGTGGCCGGGCGCACTGTCCACGTCGACGGCGACCGGGTGACGGCCGGCGAGCGCGTGCTCCTCGTCGACGGCGACGACGCCCCCGTGACCGTCCCCGGCGCCATCTGAGGCGCCCGGCGTCGT
>JBBJOU010000049.1:0-10304 GCA_037724305.1 Acidimicrobiales bacterium | reverse complement strand
GGTGCTCTGGCAGGCTCGGCCGGCGATGAGCGCGCGCGAGCCGATCCCCACCACGATCCGACCGGCGGCCGAGTGGGAGGCGGCGGGCACCTACGACGACATCCGCTACGAGCACGCCGAGGTGCCCGTGGGGGAGGGGACGGCCCGCATCGCCAAGCTGACGATCTGCCGGCCCGAGGTGCGCAACGCCTTCCGGCCCCAGACCGTGATCGAGCTGGCCGACGCCCTCGACCGGGCGCGTGAGCATCCCGACGTCGGCGTCATCGTGCTGACCGGGGAGGGCGACGACGCCTTCTGCTCTGGTGGCGACCAACGGGCCCGGGGCGACTCCGGTTACGAGGGCGACGACGAGCTGTCGAGGCGGGGGATCGGCCGGTTCCACATCACCGACTTCCAGGTGCAGTTGCGGCGCACCCCCAAGCCGGTGGTGGCCATGGTGGCCGGCTACGCCGTCGGTGGCGGCCATGTGCTCCACGTGGTGTGCGATCTCACCATCGCCGCCGACAACGCCCGCTTCGGCCAGACGGGACCGCGGGTCGGCTCCTTCGACGGCGGGTTCGGCGCCGGGCTTCTGGCGCGCCAGGTCGGGCCCAAGAAGGCCAAGGAGATCTGGTTCCTGTGCCGCCAGTACGACGCCGCTGCGGCGGCCGACATGGGCCTCGTCAACACGGTCGTCCCGTTGGCCGAGCTCGAGGAGGAGACGGTGCGGTGGTGCACCGAGATGCTCGCCCTGTCGCCGTTCGCCCTACGCCTGCTCAAGGCCAGCTTCCACGCGGACGAGGACGGCCTCGCCGGGCTCCAGCAGCTGGCGCATGACACCAACCTGCTCTTCTACGGCTCTCCCGAGGCCCAGCACGGGCGCGACTCGTACAAGGCGAAGCGGCCACCGGACTTCTCGCGGTTCCCCCGCCGTCCATGACGACCGCGGCGCAGTGGGTGGCGGGGGCGCGGCCCCGGACGTTGCCGGCGGCGGTGGTGCCGGTGCTGGTGGGGACGGCGGCGGCGGTCGGGGCCGACGGGGCCGGGGGCGCACCGGACGGCATCACCGTGTGGCGCTTCGCGGCGGCGATGGTGGTGGCCCTCGCCCTCCAGGTGGCGACCAACTACGCCAACGACCACAGCGACGGCAAGCGGGGCACCGACGCCCCCGGCGCCCGGGTCGGGCCCCTGCGCCTGGTGGGGTCGGGGACGGCGACGGCGGGCGCGGTGAAGATGGCGGCGATCGCCGCCTTCGCGGTGGCGGGCGTGGCCGGCGGGGCGCTGGCGCTGGTGGTCGGGCCCGAGCTGTTGGTGGTCGGCGTGGCGTCGATCGCCGCCGGATGGCTCTACACCGGCGGGCCCCGGCCCTACGGCTACGCCGGCCTCGGCGAGGTGTTCGTGTTCACCTTCTTCGGGGTCGTGGCCACGGTGGGGTCGGCCTACGTGCAGCTCGAGCGGGTCGACGGCCTGGCCCTCGCCGCCTCGGTGCCGGTCGGTTTCCTCGCCACCGCCCTGCTGGTGGTCAACAACCTGCGCGACATCCCCGGCGACACCGCCGCCGCCAAGCGCACCCTCGCCGTGCGCCTCGGCGACGCCCGCACCCGCACGCTGTACGTGGCGCTGGTGATCGGCGCGTTCGTGGCCGTCCCCTTCGTCGCCGGCCTCGGCGGCCGCCCCGGCGGCGCCCTGGCGCTCGTGGCCCTGGTGGTGGCCCGCACCCCCGTGCTGCGCGTCCTGCAGGGCGCCCGCGGCGCCGACCTCGTCGCCGTCCTCGGCGCCACCGGCCGGGCCCAGCTCGCCTACGGCACCCTCCTCGCCGTCGGCCTCGCCCTCAGCGCCTGACCACGAACCTGCAACTGGCGGCAGCTGTCGCAGTCATGACCGCGATAGCTGCCGCCAGTTCGTGAATTTCAGAGGTGATGGCGGGCGAGCCAGGGGCGGAGGGCGGCGAGGAAGGCGGCGGGGCGCTCGAGGTGGGCGGCGTGGCCGGCGTCGGCGACGACGGCGACCTCGGCGTTGGCACCGACGGCGGCGGCGATGCGCTCGGCCTCGGCCGTGAACCTCGTGTCGCGCTCGCCGGCGACGGCGAGCACCGGCATCGCCAGGTGGCCGAGGCGCTCGTCGAGGGGTTCCTGGCGACCGGTGCCGGCGAGGCGGAGCGAGGTGGCCAGGCCGGCGACGGTGTTGACCGCCCGCTCGGCTCGGAACTGCGTGGCGTCGTCGAGGCCGGCGAAGAGGGGCTGGGCCAGCCAGGCGTCGAGGAAGGCTTCGAGCCCGTCGCGCTCGAGGCGCGCCGCCCTGGCCTCGTCGGCGTGGGCGCGCTCGGCCCGGGCGTCGGCGTCGACGATGCCGGCTGTGGCGCCGACGAGCACGAGGCCGGCTACCAACTCGGGCCGGGCCAGGGCGACGTGCAACGCGAAGCGGCCGCCCATCGAGTAGCCGACGTAGGTGGCCCGCCCGCCGCGGTCGGCGATGAGGCGGGCGCCGTCCCAGAGGTCGGCGGCGACCGTCGCCGATCGACCGTGGCCGGGGGCGTCGATACGGCACACCTCGTGGTCGGTGGCGAGATCGGTGGCGACCGGGCCCCAGCAGGCGGCGGTCTGGGTGAAGCCGTGCACCAACACCAGACGAGGGCCGGCGCCGTCGACCTCGGCGTGCAGCGACGACCGCGGCGGCCGGTCGTCGGTCATGGGATCCACCTTCGCAGGTCCGGGCGCCGGTGTGGTCGGATGGCGAGCGTGCCCGACCCGGCGACCACCCAGGCGACCTTCTGCGCCACCCTCGTGGACGAGTGGGTGCGCGCCGGCGTCGCCCACGCGGTGATCGCCCCCGGGTCGCGCTCGACGCCGATGGCCTTCGCCCTGGCCGCCCGCCCCGAGCTCTCGCTCCACGTGCACCACGACGAGCGCTGCGCCGCCTTCACCGCCCTCGGCATCGGCCTCGCCACCGGCGTGCCGGCGGTGCTGCTGTGCACCAGCGGCACCGCCGCCACCCACTTCCACGGCGCCGTGGTCGAGGCCCACCAGGCCGGCGTCGCGCTGCTCGTCGTCACCGCCGACCGCCCCCCCGAGCTGCGCGACGTCGGCGCCCCCCAGGCCATCGACCAGACGCACCTCTACGGCCGCGCCGTGCGCTGGTTCCACGACCCCGGCGTCGCCGACGACGCGGCCCGCAGCGCATGGCGGTCGCTCGGGGCGAGGGCGGTGGTCGAGAGCCGTGGCTTGGCGACCGGCCCCGGACCAGTGCACCTGAACCTGCCGTTTCGCGAGCCACTCCTCGGTGACGCCGGCGTCCTGCCCGACGGTCGCGCCGGCGGTCGCCCGTGGACGTCACCCCTGCTCGACGGCTGGTTCACCACGGCGCCGGGCGAGGCGCCCGACGACCTCGACGGCGATCTCGATGGCGATGACGGGCCGGACTTCGACGACCTCGACGACGATCTCGACGGCGATGCTGGACCCGACTTCGACGATCTCGACGGCGGAGCCGGGCCCGATCTCGATGACCGCGGCGGGGACCGCGACGCCGGCCTCGCCACGGTGCGGGGCATCGTCATCGCCGGGCCGGGCACCCCGGCCTCCCTCGATTCCTACGACTGGCCGCTGCTCCGCTCGGCCCGGAGCGGCCTCGGCGGCGGCGCGGCGGTCATCGCCCACGCCGATGCCCTCCTGCGGGTCCCCGAGGTCGCCGCCGCCCTGCACCCGGACGTCGTCGTGCGCATCGGCGAGCCACCGGCGTCCCGGGTCGTCGCCGAGTGGGCGGCGGCCAGCGGGGCCGAGGAGCGGGTGCTCGCGTCGCGGTGGCTCGACCCGACGCGGACGGCGGCGGAAGTCGGCCGGTTGCCGATGGCGCCCGGCTGGGGCCCGGCCCCGCCCGGCTGGGTCGAGCTGTGGCGCCGCCTCGACGACGCCGCCGGCGCCGCCATCGCCGCCGTGCTGGCCGAGCACCCCGAACCCACCGAGCCCGGCACCGCCCGCACCCTCCTGGCGACGATGCCGCCCGGCGCGCACCTGGTGGTGGCGTCGTCGATGCCGGTGCGCGACCTCGAGTGGTACGCCGCCCCCCGGGCCGACGTCACCGTGCACGCCAACCGCGGGGCCAACGGGATCGACGGCGTGCTCTCCACCGCGGTGGGCGTCGCCCTCGCGACGGGGGCGCCGACGGCATGCCTCATCGGCGACGTCGCCCTCCTCCACGATTCGAACGCCCTGCTCGGCCTCGCCCGGCGTGGCGTCGACCTCACGGTCGTGGTGGTCGACAACGACGGCGGCGGGATCTTCTCGTTCCTGCCCCAAGCGGCGACGGTCGCCCCCGAGGTCTTCGAGCTGCTCTACGGCACCCCCCACGGTGTGCGCGTCGAAGACCTCGCCGCCGCCCACGGCCTGGCGTCGGTCACCGTCGAGTCGGCCGACGCCCTCGCACCCGCGATCCGCTCGAGCATGCTCGCCGGCAGCGCCCGCCTCGTCGTGGTTCGCACCGACCGCCAGGCCAACGTCGCCCTGCACGACGAGCTCCACGCCGCCGTCGCCGCCGCCGCCCGCCCCCTCGTCTGACCGGCGATGCTGTCGACCGGGGTGCAGCCCGCCACCCGGTGCCGGACCGGGGTGTAGCCGGCCACCCGTCGGGGTGGCTGCGTGCACCCCAGTTGCCTGCCGGGTGGTCTGCCCTCGCGGCGAGCGGTCACCGCGATCCGAGCCTCACCGCGCCTCGACGGCGACGACGGCGTCGAGGGGGAGCGGGGCGTAGAGGTGCGGGAAGTCCTCGCCGGGCTCGCCCTCCTCCCACACGAGCGTCCCCGGCGGGAGCCGGCCGGGATCGACGTGGAGCACCACCAGACCGACGGCGCCGGCGTAGAAGCGGGCCAGCACACCCGGGAGCTGCTCGGGCGTGCACAGGTGGACGAAGCCCACTGCGTCGAGCGACCCCGGGCGCAGCCCGCCGGCAGGCTCGGCCGCCCCGTGTTCGGTCGCGGAGCAGACGTGGCGGAGCGTCGCCGCCCGCGGTATGGGTCGTTCGGTCACGGGCGGACCAGCACCGACAACATGGCCTGGAGCTTGGCCTGGGTCTCGGCCAGCTCGGTGTCGGGGTCGCTGTCGGCGACGATGCCGTTGCCGGCGAACACCCGGGCCCGGGTGCCGTCGACCTCGGCGCAGCGGACCGCCACCGCCCACGTGCCGTTGCCCCGGCCGTCGACCCAGCCGACGGTGCCGGCGTAGCGACCCCGGTCGAGGCGCTCGTGAGCGGTGATCCAGTCGACGGCCGCCGGCCGGGGCCAGCCGGCGACGGCGGGGGTGGGGTGCAGGGCGCGCACCAGCTCGAGCACCGACGGCGCCGGCTGCGACAGGCGTCCCTCGACCAGGGTGGCGAGGTGGGAGACATTGGCCAGCGGCACCACCGACGGCTCGGCCTCCCAGTCGAGGTAGGAGCACCACGGCAGGAGCGTGTCGAAGACCATGTCGATGGTCAGCTGGTGCTCGTGGCGGTACCCGGCATCGGCGAGCAGCGCGGCGGCCATGCGGGCATCGGCGCCGGGGTCGCCGCCGCGGGGGGCGGTGCCGGCCATCGGCTGGGCGCGGACGACGTCTCCGGCGCGGGCGACGAGCAGCTCGGGGCTGGCGCCGAGGAAGCCGTCGACGTGCACGATGAAGCACCCCGGGTAGGCGGTCCGCAGGCGGCGGAGCACGGTGGCCCGGTCGAAGGGCACCTCGGCGTCGACCACCACCTCACGGGCGAGCACGACCTTCTCGAGGGCACCTCCCGACTCGGCGATTGCCTTGGTGGCGCGGCCCACCAGGTCGGTCCACCACGCCGCCGGGTGCACCGGGGCGGCGGTGACCCGCCCGGGGGCGATGGCCGCCGGCGACGCCGGGGGGACCGGGCCGGGGACCACCGGGTCGGGACCGTCGACGGGCCCGATGGTGGTGACCCACCGGGTGCCGTCGTCGGCTCGTCCCCAGACCACCTCGGGCACGACGGCCACCGCGGGTTCGTCGTCGCGGAACGGCAGGGCGGCGAAGGCCACCGGGCCGCAGCCGGGGACGCCCACCTCGTCATCGACGGCGATGGTGACGAGCACGGCGTCGACATCGGCCGCCGGCAGACGCCGCGCCGTGCCCCGCCCGGCGAGCCCCGCCCGCCCTCGTTCCACCACCACACCGTCGCCCCCGGCCAGGGCCAGGAGGTCAACATCGGCGTCGAGGCGCCGGGTGCGGGCGACGAGGCGTCGGTCGGTCAACGGCGTCGCCTCAGGCCGGCTCGCCGGCGTTGGTCCCGACGAGGAGCTGGCTGATCCCGCCGCTGAGGAGCGTGCGGGTGGCGTCGGCGAAGCCGGCGGCGCGGACGATGCGCATGAGCTCGTCGGGCTCGGGCAGGTAGGCGACCGACCGGGGCAGGTAGCGGTACGCCTCACCGTCGGACAGGAGTGCCCCGATGCGGGGGACGACCTTGCCGAAGTAGATCGAGTGGCCGGCCCGCAGGAGGCGGTTGGGGGGCGTGGCCACGTCGAGCAGAGCGATGCGCCCGCCGGGCTTGAGCACCCGGGCCAACTCGACGAGGAAGGCGGGCAGGTCGACGAAGTTGCGCAGCGCGAAGCCGCAGGTGGCGCCGTCGAGGACGGCGTCGGGGAACGGGAGCCGGAGGGCGTCGGCGTGGAGCAGGGGGGCGGCGGTGCGGGCGTTGGCCAGCATGCCGAAGCTGAGATCGGCGCCGATGGGCGTGAGCCCGTTGCGGGTCAGCTCCCGGCACAGGTCGCCGGTCCCGCAGGCCAGGTCGACGACGGTGGCGCCGGGGGCGAGGCGGAGGTCGCGCACCGCCCGCTTGCGCCAGCCGACATCCATGCGGAACGTCATGATCCGGTTGACGAGGTCGTAGCGGGGGGCGATGGCGTCGAACATCGACCGCACGGCGCGGGCCTTCTCGGCGCCCGTCGGGAGCCGTCCGTCGTCGGTGAACGGCGACGCGGTCAGCGCTCCTCCTCGTGGTTCATGGCTCGGAGGCTACGGGGCCGCCCCGGGAGACCGGTGCGTCGACCGCGGCGGGCGCCCCGGCCGCCGTCGACCTCGCCGCCAGCGGAACCTCGCCCCACACCGGCAGTCCGGGCGGGAGGCCTTTGAGGTCGACTGTGCCGTCGGCGGTCCAGTGGAGGCGTTCGCCGGCGTCGGCGGCCTCGATGGCGCCGGCGTCGGCCAGCACCCGTCCTGGGCGCTGCTTGGCCGCAACCGTGAGTCGGGCGGCCACGTTCACCGGCGCGCCGATGACGGTGTACTCGAGACGGGTCTCGGTGCCGATGTGGCCGGCGAGGGCGAGCCCGGTGGCCACGCCGATGCCGGCGTCGAGGTCGGGGACGTCGTGGCGGAGGACGTCGATCTCGGTCCGCAGGGCGCGGGCCATGCGCAACGCCCGGGTGGCGTGGTCGGGTTGGTCGCCAGGGGCGCCGAACACGCAGAGGGCGGCGTCGCCGGCGAACTTGTCGACCCAGCCGCCGTGGGCGTCCGAACAGCCGACCACCGTGGCGAAGAAGCGGTTGAGGAGAGCGACGACCTCGTCGGGGGGGAGGCGGACGGCGAGCTCCGTCGAGCCGACGAGGTCGACGAACAGGGCCGACACCGGACGCACCGCACCGCCGAGCTCCACGCCGTCGTCGATGGCCCGCCGGGCCACCTCGGTCCCCACGTGGCGCGAGAAGAGGTCCTCCAGGCGAGCGCGCTCGCGCAGGCTGGCCACCATCTCGTTCACGCCGGCCTGGAGCTGGCCCAGCTCGCCGCCGTCGTCGACCACCACCTCGGTGTCGAGGTCGCCGCCGGCCACCCCGGCCAGGGCGTTGCGGACCTTACGGACCGGCCCGGCGATCGATCCGGCGACGCCGACGGTCAGGGCGGCGCCGGCCAGCAGCCCGATACCGGCGAGGACCGCCATCGGCACGAACAGCGGCAGCTCGGCGTCGGGCACCACGAGCGGGGTGAAGGCGATCCCGATCAGCGGCAGGCCGGCACCGAGGAACCACGCCAGGAGGAGGCGGGGGGCGATGCCGACCGTCGACGGCGTCTCGGGCGGGTGCCCGGCGAATGCCTCGGCGAGGACGGGCCGCAACGTGCGCTCGGTGAGCAGATAGCCCATGCCGGCGGCGACGGCCCCGCCCTGGAGGATGGCGCCGACGCCGGCGGCCACCTGCCCGGTGTCACCATGGACGAGGAACCGGAACGCCACCGAGGCGGCGGCGGCGGCGGCCCAGTACCGGAGGGGGAAGAGGGCGACGCGCACGGGCTGGCCGAGCAGGGCCCGTCGTTCGTCGGGCGTCGGGCCGGGGGCACCGGGACGATCGAGCCAGCGGAAGGCATCGGCGAACACCCGGGGGGCGCGGACCACGGCGAGCGCGCAGAACGCGGTCGCCAGCACCCCGTAGAGGACGGCGTTCAGGCCGATGACCTCGCCCCAGCCGGTGCCGTCGGGTAGCTCTTCGACGAGGGTCAGGTAGATGGTCACGAGCGCGCCGGCGAGCGCGTTGGCGAGGACGAGCTGTTTGACGACCTTGCGCCCGAGGGGTCCGGCCCGGGGCCCGAGCGCGGGCACCCGCAACAGGTCGGCGACCCTCCGCAGCCCCGACCGATCGGGGGGGCCCTCCCCGGCGCAGGGGGACCTACGGGAGGTCGCCGCCGTCATGGGTGTGACGCTAGTTACCTCGCGGGCGTGCCGGTTGGTCGACCCGCACGCCGCCCGTATCCGGGGCTCAGGCCCCAGATCCCAGCACGTCCGCCTCGCCGGCGCCGGCCGCGCCGTCGGTGCTCGTCGGCACCGAGGCAACGAGCGTCGCCAGGGCGATGAGGACCTGTTGGCACGCCTTCTCGCAGCGCCGGCAGGCCTCGGCGCAGATAGCGCAGTATTTGGCCGTGTCGGCGTGGCCCTCGCAGTGCGCGGCGGCCGAGGAGCACGCCCGCACGCAGGTCTCCAGCAGCTTGGCCACCACGTGCAGGTCCCAGGTGCTGGCCCGGCTCAGCACCCGGGCGGTGGTCTCGCAGACGTCGGCACAGGTGGCGCAGGCGTGCACGCATTCCCGCCGGAGGTCGTACTCGTGCAGGCACGCGTCGGCGCAGGCGGTGCACGACTGGGCGCACGTGTCGGCGGCGTCGATGCACTCGGCCAGCACGGCGGTGTCGATCCCGGGGAGGTGGGCGGTGGCGAGCAGCATCCTGGCAGCGTCGGACATGGCGCCCGGCTACCCGTCGCGTCGCCGATCGAACCGGTCGAAGGTGGGCGCTACCGGGGCTGTCGGCCAGGATCCGATCGGCGAGCGAAGCTCAGCGCCCTACGGCGCGCATGTCGGGGTAGCGCGCCCCCGACGCGATGCCGAGGGGGGCGACGGCCTCGATGCCGGCGAGATCGGCGTCGGTGAGCTCGACGGTGAGGGCGGCGACGTTCTCCTCGAGGTAGGAGCGGCGCTTCGTGCCGGGGATGGGGACCACGTCGTCGCCCTTGGCCTGGAGCCAGGCCAGGGCGAGCTGGCTCGGGGTGCAGCCCTTGGCGCCGGCCAGGCGGCGGACCTCATCCACGACGTCGAGGTTCTTGGCGAAGTTGTCGCCCTGGAAGCGGGGGTGGTGGCGGCGGAAGTCGTCGGCGGCGAGGTCGTCGGGCTTCGTGATGGCGCCGGTGAGCAAGCCCCGCCCGAGGGGGCTGTAGGCCACGATGCCGATGCCCAGCTCCCGGCAGGTGGGCACGATCTCGTCCTCGATGTCGCGCGACCACAGCGACCACTCGCTCTGCAGGGCGGTGACCGGGTGGGTGGCGTGGGCTCGGCGGACGGTGTCGGCGCCGGCTTCGGAGATGCCGAGGTGGCGCACCTTGCCCTCGGCCACCAACTCGCCCATGGCCCCCCACGTCTCCTCGACCGGGACGTCGGGGTCGACCCGGTGCTGGTAGTAGAGATCGATGACGTCGACGCCGAGGCGGCGCAGGCTGGCCTCGCAGCACGCCTTCACGTAGACGGGGGTGCCGTCGACGCCCCGCCGGGACGGGTTCTCCGGGTCGCGCACGATGCCGAACTTGGTGGCGAGCACCACCTCGTCACGGTGGTCGGCGAGGAAGCGGCCGACGAGCTCCTCGTTGGCGCCCATGCCGTACATGTCGGCGGTGTCGAGCATCGTCACCCCCAGATCGACGGCCCGGGCGAGGGTGGCCATCGCCTCCGCCTCGTCGGTGGCGCCGTAGAACTCGCTCATCCCCATGCAGCCCAGGCCCTGGGCGCTCACGGTGAGCTCGCCGAGACGGCGGGAGGGCAGGGTCGTCGGCGCGGTGTCGGTCATGGGAGCGCACGGTACGAGCGCGACGGGCGC
>JBBJOU010000048.1:0-10306 GCA_037724305.1 Acidimicrobiales bacterium | reverse complement strand
CAAGATCAGCTTCGTCAACGCCATCGCCGCCGTGTGCGAGGCGGTCGGCGCCGACATGAGCGACGTCGTGCTGGGCATGGGCTACGACAAGCGCATCGGCCACGAGTTCCTCCGCCCCGGCCCCGGTTGGGGCGGCAGCTGTTTCCCGAAAGACTCTCGTGCGCTGGTGCGGATCGCCGAGGACGCCGGGTACGACTTCGGATTGTTGAAGGGCGTCATCAGCGTCAACACGGAGCAGTTCGAGCGGGTGGCCGAGAAGGCGGTCGAGTTGGCCGGTGGGTCCGTCGACGGCGTCCGGTTGGCCGTGTGGGGGCTGACCTTCAAGGCCCGCACCGACGACCTGCGGGACTCACCGTCGTTGTCGGTGATCTCGCGCCTGCGGGCCATGGGCGCCCGCATCCGGGCCTACGACCCGTCGATCGAGCCACCGGTCACCGACCGCCGGCTGGCGCTGCTGGAGGGCATCGACCTCGCCTCCGATCCGTACGCCGCCTGCGAGGGCGCCGCCGTGCTGCTGGTGCTCACCGAGTGGGACGAGTTCCGCTGGCTCGACTTCGACAAGGTCGGCGACGCCATGGCCGCCCGCCGGGTGGTCGACGGTCGCAACCTGCTGGACCGTGAGGCCCTGCGGCGGCGCCACTTCACCTACTCGGGCGTCGGTCGGCGCTAGGTGCCCGGCCAGCGGATCGTCGTCACCGGCGGCGCCGGCTTCCTCGGCTCGCATCTGTGCGAGGAGCTGGTGGCTCGCGGCGACGAGGTGGTGTGCCTCGACAACCTCGTCACCGGGACCACCGCCAACGTCGAGCACCTCTTCACCAGCGGGCACTTCACCTTCGTCGACCACGACGTCAGCAACTACGTGTGGGTGCCGGGGCCGGTCGACGCAGTGATGCACCTGGCCAGCCCGGCGTCACCCAAGGACTACCTGGAGATGCCCATCCAGACGCTCAAGGTCGGCAGCCTCGGCACCCACAACACGTTGGGCCTCGCCAAGGCCAAAGGGGCTCGCTTCTTCCTGGCCTCCACCAGCGAGGTCTACGGCGATCCGGCCGTGCACCCGCAGCCGGAGACCTACTGGGGCAACGTCAACCCGGTCGGGCCCCGCGGCGTCTACGACGAGGCCAAGCGCTTCGCCGAGGCCATCACCCTCGCCTACCACCGCCACCACGGTCTCGACGTCCGCATCGTGCGCATCTTCAATACCTACGGTGACCGGATGAGAGCCGAGGACGGGCGGGTGGTGTCGAACATGGTGGTGCAAGCGCTCACCGGGCGGCCGCTCACGGTGTACGGCGACGGCAGCCAGACGCGGAGCTTCTGCTTCGTCGACGACGAGGTCCGGGGGTTCCTGGCCCTGCTCGACAGTGACCTCACCGGGCCGGTCAACATCGGCAACCCGGGCGAGTTCACCGTGCTGGAGTTGGCAGAGCTGGTGCGCGAGGTCTCCGGCACGGACGTGCCCATCGTGTACGAACCGTTGCCGGTGGACGACCCCACCCAGCGCTGCCCCGACATCACCCTGGCCCGCCAGACGCTCGGCTGGGAGCCGAGGGTCCAGTTGCGGGAGGGCCTCGAGCGCACGGTGGCCTACTTCCGCGACCGCCTCTCCTAGGGGTCAGCGGGGGGCGGGGCCTCGAAGGTCGAGAGCAGGGCGAGGAGGGTGCGTACGCCGTAGCCGGTGCCGCCGGTGGGCACCTCGCCGTCGTCGCTGCCCTCGTTGAAGGCAGGGCCGGCGATGTCGAGGTGCGCCCACGGGACGCCGTCGGCGACGAAGTCGCGCAGGAAGAGGCCGGCGGTCAGGGCGCCGCCGTGGCGGTTGCCGATGTTCTTGCGGTCGGCCACCTTGGAGTCGAGCAGCGGCCGCTCCTCATCGCGCAGCGGCAGCGGCCACAGGGGCTCACCGGCGCGGTCGGCGGCGGCGCGCACCTGGGTGATCCAGGCCTCGTCGTTGCCGAGCACGGCGGCGATCTTCGCCCCCAGGGCCACGATGGCGGCACCGGTGAGGGTGGCCAGATCGACCACCGCGGCCGGCGCGTCGACCGCCTTGGGCTTGCGGCCACCCTTCACCGCCGCCTTACCCGTGGCCACCGCCAGGGCATCGGCCAGCACCAGGCGACCTTCGGCGTCGGTGTTGAGCACCTCGGTCGTGGAGCCGTCGACATGGCGGATGACGTCGCCGACCCGGGTGGCGTCGCCCCCGGGCATGTTGTCGGTGAGCGGCAGGTACCCCTTGACCGGTACGGCGACGCCGGCGCCAGCCATTGCCGAGAAGGCACCGAGCACGGCGGCGGCACCGGCCATGTCGCACTTCATGGTGGTCAGGCCCTCGTGGGACTTGAGCGACAGGCCGCCGGAGTCGTAGGTGATGCCCTTGCCCACCAGCGCCACCGCCGCCGTGCCCCGCTTCACCTTGGCCGGCGTGTACGACAGCTCGACGAAACGGGCGGGCAGCGTCGAACCCCGGTTGACGGCGACCAGGCCGCCGAGCCCGAGTGCCTCGATCGCCGCCTCGTCGTGCACGGTGACCGCGACGCCATCGGCCTCGGCGGCGACCGCCCGCGCGCGCTCGGCGAAGGCCGCCGGGGTGAGTGAGCCGCCGGGCTCGTTCACCAGGTCCCGTGCCAACGCCACGCCGGCCACCACCGCCTCGGCGCGGGCGATGACCGCGGTGGCCGGCTTCGAGGCCAGCGGTGAGCCGACGACCACCACCGACGCCAACCGGTCGTCGGGCGCCTTCGAGCGCTGCGCGGTGTAGGCGTAGGCGCCGAGGGCGACGCCCTCGACCACGGCCCCGAGCGCCTCGGCATCGTCGATGCCTTCGGGCGCCACCGCCAGGAGTCCCACGGCCACCGACGAGAACTTCCGGGCGGCCCGGCCGAGCGAGCCGGCGGCCTTGCGCAGCACCGCCGTCGTGACGGCGTCCGCCGGCCCGACGCCGACGTAGGCGATCGTCGCCGCCCCGGCCTCGCCGTCGCCCCCGACGGCCGACGGCAGCAGCGCCACCTCGCCCGCCTTGGCGGTGAAACCGGTGCGCTCGAGATGGGACCAAGGCACGGCGACCGGGTCGCCGGACCGGCGGCGACCACCCCCCCGCCGCCCGGTGGCCAGCAGGCCGTCGGGAACGGCGAGATCCTGGCCGATGCGGTCCGAGGGGACGGGCACGGCGAGCAGCTCGACCCCCTTGGGAGTGGCGGCGGCGGCGGTGTAGACGATGGTGGGCACGGTGCTCCTCGGCGGGGTGGGCGGGATCAGCTCGGCGGCGCCCGTCACGGATCGACGGGGCCCTGGACGCGGGTGGCGACGTCGCGGGCGAGCAGGAGCTCGTCGGCCTCCTGCCAGCGGGCCGTGGCCCACAGCAGGTCGGAGAGGCGGTTGAGATAGGCGATGGCCGGGCCGGCGTCGGCACTGGCCGCGATCGCCCGCCGCTCCGCCCGGCGAACGACGGTCCGCCCGAGATCGAGCCAGGCACCGATCGTGGTCTGGCCGGGCACCACGAACTCGGTGGGCGCCTCGAAGCGCGCGGTGAGCTCGTCGATGCGGTGCTCGAGCGCCTCCACCATCTCGCCGGTCACCAGGCTCGCACCGGGCGTGAGCTTGTCGTGGTCGGCGGGATCGGTGGCCAGCTCGGCCATCAGCACCCACAGGTCGCGCTCGATGGCGACGAGCAGCTCGTCGAGCTCACCCCCGGTCCCGCCGGCGGCCCGGGCCGCCGCCCGAGCCGACCCGAGGACGGCCTGGGCCTCGTCGACGGCGCCGAGGGCCTCCGTGGCCGGCGAGTCCTTGCCCACCCGGCCCCCGTAGAGGAGCCCGGTGGTGCCGTCGTCGCCCTTGCGCGTGTAGATCTTCATGACCCGTCCAGGCTACGCCGGGCCTCGCCGGTCGGCGGCCCACGAACAGGCTCCCGACGGATGGCACGCCGAGCCGCCACCTCTGCCCCGGTACCCTTGCCGCATGGCCGAGCTCTCCTACCTCGACGTCGTCAGCCAGCGCGTCGTGCTGTTCGACGGCGCCGGCGGCACGTGGCTGCAGAGCCGCGACCTCACCGCCGACGACTTCGGTGGCCCCGACCTCGAGGGCTGCAACGAGGTGCTCGGTGTCACCCGTCCCGACGAGATCGCCGCCCTCCACGACGCCTACCTCGAGGCCGGGGCCGACGTGGTCGAGACGAACACCTTCGGCTCGCTCGCCATCACCCTGGCCGAGTACGCCATGGCCGAGCGCAGCTTCGAGATCAGCGAGGCCAACGCCCGCATCGCCCGTCGTGTCGCGAACGACTATTCCACCGCCGACAGACCTCGCTTCGTCGCCGGCTCCATCGGGCCCGGCACCAAGGCCCCGTCGCTCGGCCAGATCCGTTTCGCCGAGCTGCGCGACGCCTACGAGGTGCAGTGCGCCGGCCTCCTCGCCGGCGGCGTCGACCTGTTCGTCATCGAGACCCAGTTCGACCTCCTCGGCATCAAGGCGGCCATGATCGGCGCCCGCCGGGCCATGCGCGCTGCGGGGCGTGAGGTTCCCCTCCAGGTGCAGGTCACAATCGAGCTCACCGGCCGGATGCTGCTCGGCACCGAGATCGGCGCCGCCCTCACCACCGTCGCCGCCCTCGGCCCCGACGTCGTCGGCATCAACTGCGCCACCGGTCCGGCCGAGATGAGCGAGCACCTCCGCTACCTCGCCCAGCACTCCCCGGTCCCGGTGTCGTGCCTGCCCAACGCCGGCCTGCCCTCAGTGGTCGACGGGCACATGCACTACGACCTGACGCCCGACCAGCTGGTCGAGCACCACACCCGCTTCGTCACCGAGCTCGGCGTGTCCGTCATCGGCGGCTGCTGCGGCACGACACCGGAGTTCATCCGCCGCCTCGCCGCCGAGGTCGCCGGCCTCGAGCCCGCCCCCCGCACGCCGGAGCCCACCCCCGGTATCGCCTCCATCTACTCCCACGTCGACTACGACCAGCAGCCCAGCTTCCTGGTGGTGGGCGAGCGCACCAACGCCAACGGCTCCAAGAAGTTCCGTGAGGCGCTGCTCGCCGGCGACTGGGACACCACCACCCTCATGGCGGCCGACCAGATCAAGGAGGGCTCCCACGTCATCGACATCTGTGTCGACTACGTGGGCCGCGACGGCAGCGCCGACATGGAGGAGGTGGCCAGTCGCTTCGCCACCCAGTCGACCGTGCCCCTCATGGTCGACTCCACCGAGCCCGAGGTCATCGAGACCGCCCTGCAGTGGATCGGTGGCAAGGCCATCCTCAACTCGGTCAACCTCGAGGACGGCGACGCTCCCGGCACCCGTCTCGACCGCTTCCTCACCCTGGCCAAGGAGTACGGGGCGGCGGTCGTGTGCACCTGCATCGACGAAGAGGGTCAGGCACGCGACGCCGACTGGAAGGTGCGGTCGGCGAAGGCCATCCGCGACCTCGCCGTCGATCGCTACGGCCTCGCCTCCGAGGATCTCCTGTTCGACCCTCTCGCACTGACCCTGGCCACCGGCATCGAGGAGAGCCGGGGCGACGGCATGGCCACCATCGAGGGCATCCGTCGAATCAAGGCCGAGCTGCCCGGGGTGCAGACCATCCTCGGGTTGTCCAACATCAGCTTCGGACTGAACCCGGCCGCCCGCCAGGTCCTGAACTCGGTGTTCCTGCACGAGTGCCAACAGGCCGGCCTCGACGCCGCCATCGTGCACGCGGCGCGCATCGTGCCCCTCGCCCGCATCCCCGACGAGCAGGTGCAGACCTGCCTCGACCTCATCTACGACCGCCGCCGGCCCGACTACGACCCGCTGACGCACCTGCTGGGGCTGTTCGAGGGGGCGTCGGCCACCACCGCCGAGGCCGAGGACCGCTCTGACTGGACCCTCGAGCAGCGCCTCGGGCAGCGCATCATCGACGGCGACCGCACCGGTCTCGAGGACGACCTCGACGAGGCCATGGCCGCCGGGATCGCCCCCCTCACCATCATCAACGACACCCTCCTCGCCGGCATGAAGACGGTGGGCGAGCTGTTCGGCGCCGGCCAGATGCAGCTGCCCTTCGTGCTCCAGTCGGCCGAGACCATGAAGACGGCGGTGGCCCACCTCGAGCCGCACATGGAGCGCGTCGAGGGCGACGCCGGCAAGGGCCGCATCGTGCTCGCCACGGTGAAGGGCGACGTCCACGACATCGGCAAGAACCTCGTCGACATCATCCTCACCAACAACGGCTACGAGGTCCACAACCTCGGCATCAAGGTGGCGGTGAACGCGATGATCGACAAGGCCCTCGAGATCAAGGCCGACGCCATCGGCATGAGCGGGCTGCTGGTGAAGTCGACGCTGATCATGCGCGACAACCTCCAAGAGCTGAACAGCCGCGGCCTGGCCCAGATCCCGGTGATCCTGGGCGGCGCCGCCCTCACCCGCAGCTACGTCGAGCGCGACCTGCGCGACATCTACGACGGCCGGTTGTTCTACGGCAAGGACGCGTTCGAGGGCCTGCACGTCATGGACCGCATCGGCGCGGTGAAGCGCGGCGCCGAAGCCGACGACCCCGACTGGGGCCGGGTGGCGTCGAGCTCTCGCGTCCCGTCACGATCGTCGCTCGGCCTGGCCGACAAGGGCACCCCCAAGCCCGGCGCCGAACCCGTCCCCGCCCGCTCCCCCGAGGTCGCGGTCGACGGCCCCGTGCCCGTGCCCCCCTTCCTCGGGAGCCGGGTGGTCAAGGGCGTCGCCCTCGACGAGCTGACCGGGTACCTCAACGAGACGGCGCTGTTCCGCAACCAGTGGCAGTTCCGCCCCGTCGACGGTGAGGACGACGACGCCTTCAAGGCCCGCATGCGCCCCACCCTGCGCGCTGAGCTGGCCAAGGCCCAGGCGGCCGGTGTCCTCAACCCCCAGGTGGTCTACGGCTACTTCCCCGCCAACGGCGAGGGCGACGATCTCGTGATCTGGACCGACGAGGCGCGCACCACCGAGCGGGCGCGCTTCCGGTATCCCCGGCAGTCGGTCGCGCCCTGGCTGTGCATCGCCGACTTCTTCCGCCCCGTCGACTCCGGCGAGGTCGACTACGCGGCGTTCCACATCGTGACCATGGGCGAGGCCATCAGCGAGCTGGCGGCCAAGCTGTTCGCCGACGACCGCTACCAGGACTACCTCCTGCTCCACGGCATCGGGGTCGAGCTCGCCGAGGCCCTGGCCGAGCGCTGGCACCGCCGCATCCGCGAGGAGTGGGGCTTCGCCGACGAGGACGGCCCGAGCCTGGCCGGGCTGTTCCGCCAGCAGTACCGCGGCGGGCGCTACTCGTGGGGCTACCCAGCCTGTCCCGACCTCGAGGACAACATGATCGTGCTCGACCTGCTCGACGGTGCCCGCATCGGCCTGGTGTGCGACGAGGAGACGGGCTTCCAGTACCAGCCCGAGCAGACCACCTCGGCGCTGATCTGCCACCACCCCCGGGCCAAGTACTTCGTCGCCCGTTGACGCGGCTGTCGATCCGGCTCGATCGGGTCGGCGTCGCCGTGGCCGGCGGGCTCCTGGGCCTCGCCGCCGCCCAGGCCGCCGGCGGCAGCGACCGCTTCCCCCCGATCGCCGCTGCAGCCATGGCCACCCCGGTCACCTATCTGCCGGCGTGGGCGGTGCTCGCCGGCGCGGTCGCCACCCGCCGCCCCCTGCTGGCCGGGTTGGCCGCCGCCACCTGTGGCGCCCACATCGCCCTCATGGCGCCGGCGCTGCGCCCCGGTCGCGGCGCGCCGCCCGTGCCGGCCGCCGGTGCCGACGCGCCGACCCTCACCGTCGCCACCGCCAACGGGCTCTACGACAACACCGCACCCGGGCGATGGGGGCCGGCCGTGCTCGCCCTCGACGCCGACGTGCTCGCCGTGCAGGAGTTGTCGGCGCACGTGCACCGCGCCCTCGGGAGCGCCGGCGTCGACGATCGCTACCCGCACCGCGTCGTGTACGAGCGGGAGCGCTCGGCGGGCGCCGGATTGTGGTCCCGGCACCCGCTGCGCGATGTCCGTGTCGTCGACCTCGGCAACCGCGACGTGACCAACATCGGCATCGTGGCCGTCGCCGAGGTGGACGGGCACCCGGTGACCGTCGTGAACGTGCACACCGTCGCGCCCATCGACCGCAGCCGGCGGGGCGCGTGGTTCGCCAGCTTCGCCGCGCTCCGTAGGGTGCTCGACCACGTCGAGGGGCCCGTGGTGCTCCTCGGCGACTGGAACGCCACCCTCCACCATGTGACCCTGCGCCGCTTCATCGCCGAGGCGGCGCTGCGCGACGCCCACGTCGAGTGCCGCCGAGGACACGCCGCGACGTGGCCGTCGCCGGGCTCGGGTCGCGTCGCCCACCGCCTGATCCCGATGGTCGCCCTGATCGATCGGGTGATCGTCGGCGGTCCCGTGGCGGTCCGGGCGGTGTCGGAGCACACCGTGCCGGGCAGCGACCACCGCGCCGTCGTCGCCGTCGTCGCCCTTGGGCCCTGACCCGGGACCGGTCAGCCCGGTGAGCGGGGGACGGTCTGCTCGACGGTGAGGACATCGGCGAAGCGGTCGCCGTCGGACTCGACGCGGGCGAGCACGTCGCCGAGCTCGAACGAGAGCGGCGGGACGTCGCGCGCCGCACACGCCTCGACCTCCGCCCATGTCACCGGGGTCGAGACCGTCGGTCGGGCGCGGGCGCGCAACGAGTACGGCGCGACCGTGGTCTTGTGGCGGCTGTTCTGGCTCCAGTCGATGAACACCTTGCCGCCGCGGAGGTCCCGCTTCATTGCGGAGAGGACCCGGTCGCCGTGGTGGCGCTCGAGGGCACGAGCGACGGCGTTGGCGAAACCCGAGGCGTGGTCATGGGCGATGCCAGGACCATTGACGGGAAGATAGAGCTGCATCCCCTTCGACCCTGACGTCTTGGGCCAGCACCGCAGGCCGAGCCCGTCCAGGGTGTCGCGGATCCACAGCGCCACCTCGGCACAGTCGACGATGTCGGCGGGGGCACCGGGGTCGAGGTCGAAGACCACCATGGTCGCCCGCTCCAGATCGGCGGCGCGAGCCATGGGCGCGTGCAGCTCGATGGCGGCCAGGTTCGCCGACCACACCAACGCCGCCCGGCTGTCGAGACAGCAGTAGCGGATCTCCCCCTCGCGGTCGCCCGGCCCCACGGCCGTCGGGACCCAGTCGGGGCGGTGGTCGGGGCAGCGCTTCTGGAAGAACGACTGACCGTCGACGCCGTCGGGGTAGCGCTTCAGGGTCAGCGCCCGGTCGCCGATGTGGGTGAGCAGGATCGGAGCGACGCGGGCGTAGTAGTCGATGACCTCGCCCTTGGTGGTGCCCGTCTCGGGGTAGAGCACCTTGTCGAGGTTCGACAGGGCCAGGGCGCGACCGTCGACCTCGACCGACGTCTTGGCGCTGGGGGCCACGTCCGGTGGCCTAGGCCGACTTCTTCTTACGGACAGCCTTCTTGGGAGCCTTGCCCGCACCGTCGGCCGTTGCCGTGCCCTGGTCGGCCTCGCCGTCGCTGCTGGTGGGGTGGCGCTTGCGGGCATCCTTGGCGGCGGCGACCGACGCCTCGAGGGCGGCCATGAGATCGACCACCTCGGCGGCGGCCTCGGCCTCGGGGGCCTCGACCAGGCCGGTGTCGCCGTCGGCCTTGCGCTCGATGAGGGCCATGATCTTCTCGCGGTGGGTGTCGGTGAAGCGCTCGGCCTCGAAGTCGCCGGCCAGCGACTCCACCAGCTGACGGGCCATCTGCAGCTCCTTGGCCGGGAGCTCGGTCTCCGACACCGCCTTGAGCTCGGCGATGTCGTCGCTGGCGTTCACCTCGTCGGCGTACACCATCGTCGACAGCACGAGGTGGCCGTCCTTGGGACGGATGGCGCACAGGTACTGCTTGGAGCGCATGACGAAGCGGGCGATGCCGACCTTGCCCGTCTCCTCCATGGCCCGGGCCAGCAGGGCGTAGGGCTTGATGGTGGCCTTGTCGGGGGCGACGAGGTAGGCGGCGTCGTAGAACACCGGGTCGATCTGGTCGAGCTCGACGAACTCCTCGATGTCGATCGTGCGGCTGGCCGCGGGGTCGAGGGCGCCGATCTCGTCGTCGCCGACGAGCACGAACCGGCCGTCGGGCAGCTCGTAGCCCTTGGTGATGGCCTCGGCCGGGACCTCCTCGCCGTCGGCCGCCGACACCTTGCGATACTTGATGCGGCTACCAGAGCGGCTGTCGATCTGGTTGAACGACACGGTCTTGCGGCTGACAGCGGTGAACAGCTTCACCGGCACGGTCACGAGACCGAAGCTGATGCTGCCGCTCCAGATGGGCCTGGGCATGGCGCAGT
>JBBJOU010000047.1:0-10348 GCA_037724305.1 Acidimicrobiales bacterium | reverse complement strand
AGCAGCGGCGGCTTCGAGGGGATGGCCATCTCGCCCGACGGCACCACGCTGTACCCGTTGCTCGAGCGGCCCCTGGTCGGCGACCCCGCCGGCGAGCTGCTGATCCACGCCCTCGACCTTGCTGACTCGGACACTGCCACCTCGACTTACACCGGCGACCGGTGGACGTTCCCGCTCGGGGCCGGGGCCGTCGCCATCGGTGACTTCCAGCTCTACGACGACGCCGACGGCGCGCTGCAGGGCGTCATCATCGAGCGCGACGGCAGCAACGGCGACGTGAACGGCGTCAAGCGGGTCGTGGCGGTCGAGCTCGGCGCGCCGGGCACGTCGGTGGGCAACGAGATCGTCGCCGACCTCGTCGCCATCCGTGACCCGTTCCCGCAGCGCCGGGTGTTCCAGCCGGGCGACATCGGTATCGGCACCGAGCGATTCTCGTTCCCGTTCGTGACCATTGAGAGCGTGGTCGTGCTGTCGCCGACGTTGCTCCTGGTGGCCAACGACAACAACTTCCCGGGCGGTGGCGGACGGCACCCGTCGAGCCCGGACGACAACGAGTTCATCCGCATCCGGATCAACCCCGGGCAGGCCCTGACGGGGGCACCCTCGCTCCTGCGCGACTGAGCAGAGTGCGCGGCCCGCAGCCGTGGGCGAGACTGGTGACGATGGAACCGGTCCCGCCCGCGGCTGCGGCGCGCCTCCTGGGTGTCCCCGCCGACGCCGGCGCCCCCGCCGTGGAAGCCGCCTTCCGCCGGCTCGCCCGCAGCCGCCACCCCGACCGGGGCGGCGACCCGGCGGCGTTCCGTCGCCTGGTGGCGGCCCGGGTCGTCCTGCTCGGCACGGCCGGCGCGGCGGCGACACCGCCGCTCGGGGCGACGCCCCCCGTCGTCGTCCGCCGGTCGCAGCGCCACCGCGACGAGCTCCGGGCGTCGCTGGAGCGCCGGCTCGGCCGGCGGCCGCCGCGCGTCCGGTGAGCGCGTTCCGACCGGGCCCGGGGGAACTTCACCCGATCGCGGAACAATCGCCGCCCCGCGGGGTATGCCCCGACCACGCGCCCGGCCCGCACCCGGGTGACCTGGAGGAGGAACCGTCCTGACCACTGCCCGCTATCTCACGGTCATCGGCCTCGTGATCGGTGCCATCTGGGCCTTCACCGGCGTCGAGGGCGCCCTGCTCGCCGGGGCCTGCGGTGTGGCCGGCCTGCTCGTCGCGCTCGTCATCGAGGGCCGCATCGACCTCAGCGACGTCCTCGGTAGCCGCGAGGAACCGCTCGACCGCCCGTGACCGTCGCGCCGCGTATCGCCGCCACCGGCCGTCCACCACAGCCATCGCCGCTCGCCGTCCGTCCACCCTGGAGGAACCCATGACCGACACGTCCGAGATCACCGCGCCCACCGCCCCCAAGAACCCGGGTGCCGGGTCCGGCGCCCTCGCCCAGCTCCAGACGAGCAAGGGCACCACCACCATCGACGACGCCGTGGTGGCCAAGGTGGCCGCCATCGCCGCCCGCGAGGTCGACGGCGTCGCCGACCTCGGCGGCAGCCTCACCGGAGCCATCTCGAGCGTCGTCGGGCGGATCCGGGGCGCCGAGCACCGCACCTCCGGCGTCGGCGTCGAAGTCGGAGCCCGCCAAGCGGCCGTCGACATGTCGCTCAAGATCACGTACCCGTCACCCGTCCACCAGGTGGCTGATGCCGTGCGCCAGAACGTCATCGACCGCATCGAGAGCCTGACCGGGCTCGAGGTGGTCGAGGTGAACATCGCCGTCATCGACCTCGCCTTCCCGGGTGGTGAGGAGGGCGACGAGGCCGCCGCACCCAGCGGGCGGGTCGAGTAGCGCATGACCGCGGGGGAGAGCCGCGGGAGCACGACGATCGCGCCGCTGGCGGTCGCCCGAGCGGTCACCGCCGCCGCCCTCGCCGTCCCCGGTGTCGTCGCCCTCGACCACGGCCGCCTCGGCGAGTTCGCCACCCACGGCCGGGGGGGTCGAATCTCGGGGGTGGCCGTGCGTGGCCTCGGCGCCGAGCAGCGCGTCGCGGTGCGGATCGTCGTCGACGGCACCATGCCGGTGCTACCCATCGCCGACGCGGTGCGCGACGCAGTCGCCGCCACCCTGGGCGACCATCCCGGCGGGCCCCCGCCCATCGACGTCCACATCGCCGACGTGCGCGACGCCCCGTCGCCGGACCCGGTCCCCGCCTCGTCCGGTCCGCCACCGACGACGGTGACCTAGTGCGCGCCGTCGAACGGCTGGTGGTGGTGGTGCTTGGCGCCGCCCTCCTCGTCGTCGGCCTGGTCGGCCTGGTGGAGATCGGCTTCGCCGCCGCCGACCGTCGCCCGTGGGTGTTGCCGCTGGACGCGTGGGCGTCCTCGGTGCGCGACCTCGACGGTTGGTCGGACGCGTCGCTGCGCCTGTGGGCCATCGCCGCCCTCGTGATCGGTGCCGCCCTCGTGGTCGGCGCGCTGTGGCCGCGCCGCCCCGAGCTACTCCTCCTGGGCAACGCAGTGGAGGACCATCATGACCAGCTCACCCGGCGGGGCATGGAGGCCATCATCGAGGAGTCGATCCTGGGCGATGCCGAGATCGGCACCGCGTCGGTCAAGGTCGGACGGCAACGGGTGGCGGCCACCGTCGGCGCCGTGACCGGCAGCGAGCCGGGGGCCGTACGAGGCCGGGTCACCGAGGTGGTACGGGACCGCCTCGCCGAGACCGGTGTCGTCGGCGAGCGCCAGATCGTGGTCGAGGTCAACACCGTTCCCTCCCGCGTCCGTTGACCGGGCGGCGATGACCCGCCGCGCCGACCGCGTGGTCATCGCCGTCCTGGGCCTCGTGCTGGCCGGGCTCGGGACCGTGCTCGTCCTCGCCGCCGGGGACGTGCTGGACCTCGACGAGCCCGCGACGTTGCTGGACCGGGCCGCCCGCTCGATCGACCAGCGCCCCGCCCTCTGGTTGGGCCTCCTCGCGCTCGCCGCCGGGCTCTTGGTGGCGATCGGGGCCCGGGTGCTGCGCCGGAGCCTGCTCCGCCCGTCCCGGCCGGCGGCGATCGAGCTGTCCGACGGCCCCCGTGGCCGCACCCGGCTCGAGCCCGCCGCCATCGAGCGGGCGGTGCGGGCCGACCTGCGCCACGTCGACGGCATCCGCGCCAGCCGGGTGACGCTGCGCACGACCGGCCCCCGTCCCCGGCTGCGGGTGGTGCTGACCCTGGACCCCGCGCTGGCCGATGTAGCCGCGGCGCGCGCCGCGACCGAGGCGGCCTACCGGCGGCTGGCGACGTGCCTGGCCCTCGAGGGGGTGCGTGCCGATCTCGTCGTGCGGGTCGGCAAGCGCTCCACCGTCTCCCGGGTCCACTGAGCTTCCGAGGCCGCCACCATGCGCGACGGAACGCGGGGGTCCGCGTAGGTTGTCCGACTCGTGCCTCTCGACAGTCGGCTCCGCGCTGGCGTGACCCTCAGTGTGATGGTGAACCTGGCGGCCGCGTCGGCGGCCGTGGTCAGCGCGGCGGTGGCGCCCGCCGGCCCGGTGGCGGAACGCTTCCCGGATGCCGCCCCCGCCCCTACCCCCGCCGCTGTCGCCACCTTCGTCGCCAGCGCCCCGGTGGCCTGGGTGGCACCACCGGTCGCGCCCCCCGCCGCACCGCCGTCGGTCGACGCGGCTGCCGGCGTGGACGTCGACGGAGGTGAGGACCTCGAGCCGGACGCCGACGTCGACAGTGGCGACGGCGCCACGGTCGACGTCGAAGCGCCGGTAGAGCCGTCCGACGGCGACGGGGAACGTCTGGTGTCGTCGACGGGGTACTGCCTCGACGGGACCACGGCCGACGGCGGGGGCGTCGGTGCGGGAGGTGTGGCCATGAACGGCGTTCCGCTCGGGTCGAGCTGGCGCGTGCTCGACGGCTCCCTCGCCGGATCGGTGCTGACGGTCAACGACCGCATCGGCCACAGCAGCGAGTTCGACATCTGGTTCGACGACTGCGATGCCGCCGCCGGCTACGGGCGCCAGACGATCGCGGTGGTGCCCGAGTCCTGATCGGGGGCGCCGGAGCGTCGGTAGGCTCGGCCCTGATGGCTGATCACCGCGACGTCGACCCTGACGATGCCTCCCGGGCCCTGGGGCCCAACGAGTGGCTGGTCGACGAGATGTTCGAGCAGTTCCGTGCCGATCCGTCGTCGGTGAGCGAGAGCTGGCGCGACTTCTTCGCCGACTACCGCTCCGACCGCCAACCCGAACCCACGCCTGACGCAGCCCCGCCGCCGCCGCCGCCCGCCGCGGTGCCCGCGCCCGTCGCGCCTGCGGCCGTGTCGACCGGCAACGGCACCACCAGCTCGACCGGCGAGCCGGTGGCCAGCCCCGACAAGGCCCGGCGCACGCCCGACCCGGCGCCGGGCGAGACCGTCGCGCCGGCGGTCACCGCCGCCGAGCCGCGGCCGTTGCGGGGGGCGGCGGCGCGCATCGTGGCCAACATGGAGGCCAGCCTCGAGGTCCCCACCGCCACCAGCTTCCGGGAGGTGCCGGCCAAGCTGCTCGAGGTCAACCGCCGGGTGATCAACGGCTACCTGGCGCGCACCCGGGGCGGCAAGATCAGCTTCACCCACCTCATCGGCTACGCCATCGTGCGGGCCATCGCCGATGCCATGCCGGTGATGAACTCGTCCTACACCGCCACTGACGACGGCAAGCCCCAGGTGACCCGTCACCACCAGGTGGGGTTCGGCCTCGCCGTCGACATCGAGAAGTCCGACGGCACCCGCACGCTGATGGTGCCGGTGGTGCGCGGCGCCGATGCCCTCGACTTCCGGGGGTTCTGGGGGGCGTACGAGGACCTGATCCGCAAGGTCCGGTCGGGCAAGATCGCGCCCGACGACTTCGCCGGGGCCACCATCACCCTCACCAACCCCGGCACGATCGGCACCAAGCAGTCGGTGCCCCGCCTGATGCCCGGCCAGGGCGTCATCATCGGCCTGGGCTCGATCGCCTTCCCGTCGCACTTCGCCGGGGCCGACCCGGCGGCGCTGGCCGACATGGGGGTGTCCAAGGTCGTCACCATCACCTCGACGTATGACCATCGCATCATCCAGGGCGCCGAGTCCGGCTTGTTCCTCCAGAAGGTCGAGGAGCTGCTCCTCGGCGGCGACGAGTTCTACGACACGGTGTTCCGCTCGCTCGGCGTCCCCTACGAGGCCGTCCAGTGGCGGCGTGACGTCAACCCGGTCGACCACGAGGAGGCGATGCTCACCAAGCAGATGGCGGTCGACACCCTCATCCGGGTCCACCGCGTGCGCGGACACCTCATCGCCGATCTCGACCCGCTGGCGTGGAAGGAACCCGAGATGGAGGTCGAGCTCGACCCCGCCACCTACGGGCTTACCATCTGGGACCTCGACCGCGAGTTCCTCACCAACGGCCTCGCCGGCACCCACCGCCTGGCTCTCGGCGACATCCTCGGTGTGCTGCGCGACGCCTACTGCCGGACCATCGGCATCGAGTTCATGCACATCGCCGACCTCGACGAGCAGCGGTGGATCGAGGAACAGGTCGAGGGGCGCACCGGCGAGCTCTCGCTCGAGGACAAGCGCCACCTGATCGGCCGGCTCAACGCCGCCGAGGCGTTCGAGACGTTCCTGGGCACCAAGTACGTGGGCCAGAAGCGCTTCGGCCTGCAGGGAGCCGAGTCGACCATCGCCGTCCTCGACGCCATCCTGGAGCGAGCTGTCGACACCGAGCTCGACGGGGTGGTGATGGGCATGGCCCACCGCGGCCGCCTCAACGTGCTCGCCAACATCGTGGGCAAGAGCTACGACCAGATCTTCAAGGAGTTCGAGGGCGGCATCGACCCCGAGTCGACGCAGGGCTCGGGCGACGTCAAGTACCACCTCGGCCAGCGCGGCAAGTTCGAGGCCCGCTCCGGGCGCAGCATCGAGGTCGAGTTGTCGCCCAACCCCAGCCACCTCGAGGCCGTCGACCCGATCGTGGAGGGGATGGTTCGGGCCAAGCAGGACCTCGTCGACCAACCGGGCACGTTCTCGGTCCTGCCCCTCCTGATCCACGGCGACGCCGCCTTCGCCGGCCAGGGGGTGGTGGCCGAGACCCTGCAACTGGGGATGATCAAGGGCTACCGGGTGGGCGGCACCATCCACCTCATCATCAACAACCAGTTGGGGTTCACCACGCCGCCGGCGTCGGCGCGCTCGTCGGAGTACTCCACCGACGTGGCCAAGATGGTCCAGGCGCCCATCTTCCACGTCAACGGCGACGACCCCGAGGCCTGCACCCGCGTCGCCCGCCTGGCCTTCGAGTACCGCCGGCGCTTCAACAAGGACGTGGTCATCGACCTCATCTGCTACCGGCGCCTCGGCCACAACGAGGGTGACGACCCGAGCTACACCCAGCCCCTGATGTACCGCCGCATCGAGGGCCGGCGCTCGGTGCGCAAGCTCTACACCGAGACGCTGGTGAAGCGGGGCGACATCAGCCTGGAGGAGGCCGAGTCCGCCCTCGACGACTTCTCCCGCCGCCTCTCGGCGGCGCTGGAGGAGACCCGCTCCACGGCGTCGCCCAAGGGCATCCGCGCCGCGCCGCCGCCGGCGCCGAAGGGGGTGCTGGCGCCGGTGGCCACCGGCGTCGACCGCTCGGTGCTGGAGCGGATCTACGACGTGATGTCGTCGCCGCCCGCGGGCTTCACGGTGCACCCGAAGCTGGCCAAGCAGTTCGAGACCCGCACCACGATGTTCCGGACCGACGGCGAGGTCGACTGGGCGCTGGCCGAGGCCTTCGCCTTCGGGTCGCTGCTGCTCGAGGGTACCGACATCCGGGTGGCGGGCCAGGACACCCGCCGCGGCACCTTCTCCCAGCGCCACTCGGTGCTCGTCGACCACCAGACCGAGGCCGACTGGGCGCCGCTCGCCCACCTCGACGCCGACCAGGCCAAGTTCTGGATCTACGACTCGTTGCTCTCGGAGTACGCGGCGCTGGGGTTCGAGTACGGCTACTCCATGGTCCACCAGGACGCCCTGGTGGCATGGGAGGCGCAGTTCGGCGACTTCATCAACGGTGCCCAGCTCATCATCGACCAGTACCTGGTGGCGGCCGAGGACAAGTGGGGCACCAGCACCGGCCTCGTCCTGTTGCTGCCCCACGGTTACGAGGGCCAGGGCCCGGAGCACAGCTCGGCGCGCATCGAGCGCTTCCTCACCCTGTGCGCCGAGGACAACATCCAGGTGGCCAACGCCACCACCGCCGCCCAGTACTTCCACCTGCTGCGGCGCCAGATGAAGCGAGACGTGCGTCGGCCGCTCATCGTCTTCACGCCCAAGTCGTTGCTGCGGGCGAAGGTGGCCCGCAGCACCGTCGACGACCTCGCCGCCGGCAGCTTCCACGAGGTGCTGGGCGACCCCACCTACGCCGGCGACGCTGGCGCGGTTCGCCGGGTGGTGCTGGCCTCGGGCAAGGTGGCCCATGACGCCATCGCCGGACGCGACGAACGGGGGGCCGAGGTGGCCGTGCTCCGCATCGAGCAGCTGTACCCGTGGCCCACCGACCTGCTGGCCGAGGCCCTGCGCGCCTACCCCGAGGCGCGCGAGCTGGTGTGGCTCCAGGAAGAACCCGAGAACATGGGGCCGTGGAACTTCGCCAAGGGCCGCCTCTACGAGGCGCTCGGCGACCGCTTCACCATCAAGCGGGTGAGCCGTTTCGAGTCGGGAAGCCCGGCCACCGGCAGCAAGGCCATCCACGACCAGGAGCAGGAGCTCATCATCGACGCCGCCCTCACCGTCGGCTGAACGGGGCGATCCGGGCCAAGTCGGGTGCGCGCTAGCGTCACCCTCTGGATCGTCGTCGGCCAACGACCGAGGAGAGCACGTGGACGACGCGCAGACGGGTCCCGGCTCGTGGCAGGCATCGGACGGGAAGTGGTACGGGCCCGAGCAGCACCCCGATCCTTCGCATCGAGCCCGGTGGTCGAGCACGGCACCGGGTGGCCCCGATCCGTCGCCGGCCGGCGGGTCCCCACCGTCGCCGGCCGCCGGGCAGGCCTCCTCGCCGGGAGCCACGGTCACGGCACCCTCGGAGCCGCCGCCGGCGCTCCCGTCGGGCGATGGCCGGATCTCACCGCCGCCGCCTCGCGTGGCGCGGTCGGTCGCCGGCCAGGCCGGCGTGATCGACCGTCGCCCCGCCGGTCGTCCCGACGGCCGGTTCGTCACCCCTGCGGCCGACCCGGGTTCGGGCGGACTGGTGCGCCGGGTGCTGGTCGGCGTGCTGGCCGTCGCCCTGCTCGTCGGCGTCGGCGTGGCCGCCTACGTCCTCGCCGGCGGGAGCGGCGACGACGGCGGCGCCGACGAGACGGGCGCCACCGTCGAAGGGGACCGCCAGGCCGACCCCGACACCACCTCGGTGACCGACGCCACCGACGAGCCCCAGGTGGTGATGGTCGACGACCGCCTGGCCGTCACGTTCCCCGGCAACTGGGCGGTCACCGAGCCCGGCGACGGGCCGGAGGCCGAGGAGCTGTTCCCCGACGACAGCGCCGCTGCCGCCGTGTTCGACCAGAACCTGTCCCAGCAGGACGAGAGCGCCCTGGTCTTCGCCGCCGATCGGGAATCGTTCGACGGCGGCGTGCTGACCTCGGTGGTGGCCAGCTTCGTGACCTACGCCGATGGTGCCGGCTTCGACTCCGTCGCCTCCGTCGCCCGGCCCTCGCTGGAGGCGGGTGGGGGCGTGGTCGAACGCCAGGGGGAAATCGCCCTGGGCGAGACCGAGGCGGAAGCCCTGCGGGTCAACTACCGCGTGACCACACCGGGTCTCGCTTTCACCGGCCTGCAGGTGGTGGTCGACGGCGGCGACGGTGCCTTCGTCCTCACGTTCCAGACCGACTCGTCCGGCGATGACACGGCCGTCGTCGACGAGATCGTCGACAGCATCGAGATCGAGTAGGCGACGGAACCGGGGTCGTCTGCAGCCATGTCGCGCCGCGTCGGACCCCGCCCCCGAGCGGCCATCCGCGCGCCGGAGGGTCGCACCTGGTTGACTCCTCGTCGACATGGCAACTGACCCGGCGGCTCGCGCCCCTGCCTCACACGTCGTCGTCGACGGCTCCAACATCGCCACCGAGGGGCGGACGGCGCCCAGCCTCGCCCAGCTCGACGAGGCGGTGACGAGCTTCATCGCCCAGTACGGCCACCAGAAGGTGACCGTGATCGTCGATGCCACCTTCGGGCACCGCATCGTCGCCGGCGAGCGGCCCGACTACGAGGAGGCCGTCCTCGCCGGTGAGCTGGTGGCCCCGCCGGCGGGCACCATCGGTCGCGGCGACGCCTTCATCCTCCAGGTCGCCCGGCTCGCCAACGCCGACGTCCTCTCCAACGACTCGTTCCAGGAGCTGCACGCCGAGCACCCCTGGCTCTTCGAGACCGGGCGCCTCTTCGGCGGCAAGCCCGTGCCCGAGGTCGGTTGGGTGTTCGTGTCCCGGTCCCCGGTCAAGGGGCCGGTCAGCCGCCGCGCCACCCAGTCGTCGAAGAAGGCGCGCGGCCGGGCGACGGTCAAGGCCAGCGCCGCTGCCTCGGCACCCATGCCGGTGCCCACGGCACCGCCGCCCCGGGCCCGGCGCGGGCGCGGGACGGCAGCCACGACCACCGCGCCCGTGGCCGAGGACGCCCTGCTCGAGCAGGCGGCGGCGGCGATCCTCGAGCCGTCCGGCCCCGACGCGTCGGCGGGGCCCGCGGTCACCGACGAGGCCGGCGACGGCGACGGCCGGCGGGGCAAGCGGCGCCGCCGCGGTGCCGGCAGCGGCGGCGGCGACACCACGGCGCGGGAGCCGATCAACGACAAGCTCCCCTACGTGGCGTTCGTGATCGAGCACCCCATCGGCTCGGTGGTCCAGGGGGTGGTGGAGCGCTTCTCGTCGCACGGCGCCTATGTCGATCTCGGCGAGGCGCGCGGCTACGTCCCGTTGAAGGCGCTCGGCGATCCCCCGCCCCGCAGCGCCAAGGAACATTTCGAGCTGGGCGAGACCCGCTCGTTCACCGTGACCCGATTCGACGCCGATCTGCGCGGCATCGACATCGTGCCCGTCGAGCTGGTACCGGCCCTTCTGGGGACGGAGCCGGCGGCCGCCGGGTTGGCCGAGGACGGCGGGTACGACGTTGTCGCACCCACTGCCACGGAGGTGCCGGCTCCCGCCGGTACCGGTCCTGCACCGAGCGACGCCCAGGAGGCGCCCGTGTCACCCGCCGCGAAGAAGGCCACCACCCGCAAGGCTCCCGCCAAGAAGGCGGCGACGACCGCCAAGAAGTCCGCCGCCAGGACGCCGGCCACGAAGGCGGCTGCCGCGTCGAAAGCGCCGGCGAAGAAGGCGGCGAC
>JBBJOU010000046.1:0-10451 GCA_037724305.1 Acidimicrobiales bacterium | reverse complement strand
CGATGAGTGGGTGCATTTCGACTTCAAAAGATCACTGGAACTTGACGCTATCCTGAACGATACTGACGGAAATAGCTCAAGGGGACACTCCGCCACCTCGACCAGAGTTCCAATTCTTGTTTACCCTACGAGACATCGACTTCTGCGACGTAGTTCCTGTTTGGTGGAACCTCCATTCGGAGATAGGCATGGTGTCGGATCTCATCACCACGTTATCCGGAGGCGGCTTTGTCGGGAGCCACTTTTTCAACGCCGCGTCCTCCATTGAGTGTTACCACCGACGCCGTAACGGGTCATCAAGGTTCTCCACGGAACACAAGGAAAGAATTCGGCGAATAGTGAACGCTGCACCTGCCGAGGACTCCGCCTGGCTCAAGCAGCACCTCGCATTTACTCATGAACCAACCTTTGCACAACGCGTCCGATGCGGTCGTAAAGAAGGCTGGCCCACTCTTCACAGGAGCGGTCGGCAACCCTGTCGCTTGGCGAAACTGGGTGAAGGATGGACGAAATGCCGTTGCGCATCGTGGCCCAACTATGGTTGATGTCGACAAAGAATGGACCAATACGGTTCGCATCACCTCCTCGATCAAGTGGTTGATAACCCTTGTCCTACTCAAGGACCTCGGTGTACCCGACGCAGTCATTAGCGACGGCGTACAGCGGGAAGGAGGCCTCGGAGCAGCATCCCGGCGGCTTCAGGAGATTCGGCCAGACTGGTTCACCTGACGGTCCATGCGAGGTGCGCAGGTACCACTACCCGCTATCCGCCCTTGCCGGGGAGGATGCGGTAGCCGTCGTAGACGCTGTCGATGCGCTTGATGGTGCCGAGGAGCGACTCGAGGTGGTTGGGGTCGCCCAGCTCGAACTCGAAGCGCATCTTCGAGATGCGGTCGGTGCCGGTGACGGTGGTGGCCGAGAGGATGTTGACGTGGTGGTCGGACATGACCCGGGCGACGTCGGAGAGGAGCCGGGAGCGGTCGAGGGCCTTGACCTCGATGGCGGCGACGAAGCTGCCGCCGCTGATCTCGTTGTCCCACTCGACCTCGATCACCCGCTCACCCTTCCCCACGCCGAGCGACACCGCGTTGGCGCAGTCGGCGCGGTGCACCGAGACGCCCCGGCCCCTGGTCACGAAGCCGATGATCTCGTCGCCTGGCACCGGCGTGCAGCACCGGGACAAGCGCACCATGACGTCGTCGAGGCCCTCGACGTGGACGCCGATGTTGCCGTTGCCCTTGCGCGACGGCCGTCGGGGCTGGCGCACCGTGGTGGGCAGCTGCTCGGACTCGCTGGTGTCGTCGGCGCGCAGCGTGCGGGTCACCCGGTCGGCCACCGCCTTGGCCGACACGTGGCCCTCGCCGATGGCGGCGTGGAGGGCGTCGACGTCGGCGTAGTTCAACGATCGGGCCACCTCGGGCAAGGTCGGGCCGGTCGTCAGCTTCTGGACGGGCAGTCCCTCGCGGCGCATCGCCTTGACGAGGTCCTCGCGGCCGGACTCGATGGCGTCCTCGCGACGCTCCCGCGAGAACCACTGGCGGATCTTGTTGGTCGCCCGGGGGGTGGTGACGAGCTGCAGCCAGTCGCGGCTGGGACCGGCGCCCTCGACCTTGGAGGTGAAGATCTCCACCGTGTCGCCCGAGCCCAGGGTGGCGTCGAGGGGCACCAGGCGGCCATTGACCCGGGCACCGATGCAGGCGTGGCCGACCTCGGTGTGGATGGTGTAGGCGAAGTCGATCGGGGTGGCACCGACGGGCATGGTGATCACCCGGCCCTTGGGGGTGAAGACGTAGACCTCGTCCTGTTCGAGGTCGACCTTCAGCGTCTCCATGAAGGCGGCGGGCTCGGTCTCGGACTGCCAGTCGATGATCCGGTTCAGCCACGGCATGCCGGCCCCGGCGGCGCCGGGCTCGTCCTTGTAGGCCCAGTGGGCGGCGACGCCGTTCTCGGCCCGCTGGTGCATCTCGAGCGTGCGGATCTGCACCTCGAGGGGCTTGCCCTGGGGCCCCACCACGGTCGTGTGCAACGACTGGTAGAGGTTGAACTTCGGCATGGCGATGTAGTCCTTGAACCGCCCCTGCACCGGCTTCCAGGTGGAGTGGATCGACCCCAGGGCGGCGTAGCAGTCCTTGACCGATGCCACCACGACACGGATGCCGATGAGGTCGAAGATGTCGTCGAACTCCTTGCCCTTCACCACCATCTTCTCGTAGATCGACCACAGGTGCTTGGGCCGGCCCCGGACCTCGGCGTCGATGCGCAGCTCGGCCAGGCGGTCACGGACCTCGCCGAGGACCTGGAAGATGTAGATGTCGCGCTCGGGTGCCCGGACCGCCACCATGTGGTCGATCTCGGCGTAGCGCTTCGGGTGCATGGCGGCGAACGCGAGGTCTTCGAGCTGCTGCTTGACCTCGCTCATGCCCAGGCGGTGAGCCAGCGGGGCGTAGATGTCGACCGTCTCCCGGGCGATGCGCTCCTGTTTGGAGGCGGGCATGGCGGCGATGGTGCGCATGTTGTGGAGCCGGTCGGCGAGCTTGATGATCAGGACCCGGACGTCCTTGGCCATGGCCACGAGCATCTTGCGCACGGTGGCCGCCTGCTGGGCCTCCCGGGAGTCGAAGCGGATCCGTTCGAGCTTGGTGACCCCGTCGACGATGGCCGCCACCTCGGCGCCGAACTCGGCCTCGACGTCGGCGAGGCTGACGTGGGTGTCCTCGACGGCGTCGTGCAGGAGGGCGGCGATCACCGTGGTGGCGTCGAGGCCGAGCTCGGCGACGATCTTGGCCACGGCGAGAGGATGGGTGATGTAGGCGTCACCCGACTGGCGCACCTGAGCGGCGTGCGCACCCTTGGCCACCTGGTACGCCCGACCGATCACCGCGCTGTTGGCCTTGGGGTGGCGGAGGCGGAAGGCGGCGATGAGGGGGGCGATCTCCTCGGCCGGGGGCGCGGCGTTGCGACGCCACGGCAGCACCCGGGTCACCGTCGCCATCTCGCTCCTCTCGTCATCGCCCGGCTCACCAGGCCAGGAGGCTGGTCACGGGATGCCCGCTCAGTTTCGCCCGCCCGGCGAGGAACCCCAACTCGACCAGCACGGCGACACCCACCACGGCGGCGCCGAGGTCCTCCAGCAGGGCCACCGTCGCCGCCGCCGTCCCGCCGGTGGCGAGCACGTCGTCTACCACCAGGACCCGTGCCCCCGGGCGAACCGCGTCGTCGTGGATCTCGAGGGCGTCGGTGCCGTACTCCAAGGCGTAGTCGCGCCTGACGGTCGTCCACGGCAGCTTGCCCGGCTTGCGCACCGGCACGAAGCCGGCGCCGAGGTGGAGCGCCACGGGTGCCCCGATGAGGAACCCCCGCGCCTCGATCCCGGCGACCAGGTCGACGCCGCCGCCGCCGGCGGCGGCGAGAGCGCCGACGGCCAGGGCCTCGACCACCGCGGCGAAGGCGGCGGCGTCGCCGAGGAGCGGCGTGATGTCCTTGAACGTCACCCCCGGCGACGGGAAGTCGGCGACGTCACGGACGAGTTCGCGAGCCCGCGCCACCGCCTCCACGCTCGTGTCGTCGGCTGCCACGACGCGTCGTTCAGCGCCGCTTCTTGCGGGGCCGGGGCGCGATGACCCCGGCGGGCCGCGTCGTGGGAGCGGTCGGCGCGGCGCGGGTGACGGTCGGCGCCGTGCTGGCAGCGGAGCCGACGCCGGCGGAGGTGGCGTCGGCGGTCGGCTCGTCGACGACGACGACGTCGTCGGCCGGGGCCGTCGTGCGGGCACCGGCGCGGGCGGCGATGCGGCGGCGCACGTCGGCGTAGCGGGGCTCGCGCTCCTTGAGGGCGGCGAGCAGGGGCGAGGCGATGAACAACGACGAGTAGGCGCCGGACAGCAGACCGACGAGCAGCGCGAAGGCGAACTCCTGGAGCGTCGTCGCCCCGAGTACCAACGAGCCGATGATCAGGAGCGAGGCGATTGGGATCACGGCCACGATGGTCGTGTTCATGGAGCGCATCAACGTCTGGTTGAGCGACAGGTCCATCATGTCGCTGTAATTGACGCCCTTGGTGCTCGACACGAGGCGGGTGTTCTCGTCGACCTTGTCGAAGACGACGATGCCGTCGTAGATCGAGTAGCCGAGGATGGTGAGGATCGACACGACCGTCGCCGGGGTCACCTCGAGGCCGCTCACCGAGTAGACGCCGACGGTGACGAGCAGGTCGTGGAGGAGGCCGACGAGGATGGCCAGCGCCATCTTGAACTCGAAGCGGAGACTGACGTAGAGGGTGATCAGCACGAGGAAGACGACGAGGGCCCGGACCGCCTTGTCGGTGATCTCCTGACCCCACGACGGGCCCACCTCGTTGAAGCTCACGTCGTCACGGTCGCTGCCGGTGATCTCGGCCAGGCGGTCGGAAACGGCGGCGTCGTCGTCGGTGGCGTCGGTCTCGGCCCGCACGCGGACCCGTTCCTCGCCCCCGGCGGTGAGGGTCTGAATGGTCGCGTCGGCCAGCCCGAGGTCGCCGATGCCGTCGCGGATCTCCTCGACGGCGACACCACCCGACGGGAGCTCCCAGGAGACGCCACCCTCGAAGTCGATGCCGAGGTTGAGGCCGCGGATGCCGAGCGAGGCGAGCCCCACGAGGATCACCAGGGCGGAGGCGACCGCGGCCCGCTTCCACACCCGCATGAACCGGAAGCGGGTGTCACCGTCGTAGAGACGTCGGCCGAGTCCCATCAGGTGCCACCGCCGCCGGTGACCGCGGGCGTCGCCGTCGCCGGTGCTGCGCCCCGGCGCACGCCCAGGCCGCGAGCAACGCCGAGGTGGCGGGCCTCGGTGAACACTCGCGAGCGGGCGAGGATCGACACCAGCGGTCGGGTGAAGAAGTAGGCGACGAACACGTCGAGGACGGTGGCGAGGGCGAGGAAGAAGGCGAACCCCCGCACCGCCCCCACCGTGAGCACGTAGAGGGTGGCGGCGCCGATGAAGCTCGCCACGTTGGCAGCGAGGATGGTGCGGAACGCCCGCGAGAAGCCCCGGTCGACCGACGAGCGCAGCGTCTTGCCGCTGCGGACCTCGTCCTTCAGGCGTTCGAAGTAGACGATGTAGCTGTCGACGGTGACCCCGATCGAGACCACCAGACCGGTCACCCCCGCCAGGCTGAGGGCGAGGCCCGACGACGCCGACAAGTAGGTGATGATCGACCAGTTGAGCGCCGCCCACACCGCCAGGCTGAGCACGACCACGAGGCCGAGCGCCCGGTAGTAGAGGAGCAGGTAGAGCACCACGGCGACGACGCCGACCGCACCGGCGGCGACACCGGCGTCGAGGCTCTCGCGACCAAGGGTGGGCGACACCTCCTGCACCGTCTGGGGCACGAGCTCGACGGGGAGGGCGCCGAAGCGCAGCACCAGGGCGAGGTCCTTGGCCTCGCCCTCGCTGAACGGATCCTGCTCGCTCCCCGAGATGGAGACGTCGCCGGCCTCGAAGGACGGCGCCTGGATGGTGGGGGCGGACTCCACCCGGCCGTCGAGGACGATGGCGAGCTGCTGGGTCGGGCAGGTCGGGTCGGCGCCGAAGCAGAGGGCGGAGGTCTCGTTGAACCCGTCGAGTCCGTCGCTGGTGAACGACAGCGACACCCGCCACACGCCGTCGAGGCGGGCCTCGGCCGACGACACCACGGACCCGATGAGGCGTTCGCCGTCGCTGGCGGTGGGCACGGGGCCGAGGACGTAGCAGTCCTCGATCTCGTCCGGGGCGCCCTGGATGCCGGTGACATCGGGGCCCCGGACCGTGATCTGGGCGTCGAGGGTGTCGCCCTCGCTCGGGGTGGTGCCGCCGCCGAGCTGGCACGGATCGTCGGGATCGGGCGCGCTGGTCGACGTCGTCGAACGACCGTCGGCGGGGGCGGTGGGGGCCGTCGTCGAACCACCGTCGGCGGGTGCCGTGGTCACCGTCGTCGGCCCGGGATCCGGTGCGACGGTGGTCGAGGGAGCGGGGTCCTGGAGCGGGAGGCCGACCTCGCCGGTCCCGGTCCCCGTCCCGGCGCCGGTCGTGGTCGGTCCCTCGGTCGCCACCGTGGTGGAAGGAGCCTCGGGCGCCGCCGGCTCGCCGCCGACCGCCGTCGTGGCCGTCGGGGCGGACGGGTCGCCGGGGACGGTCGTGGCGGTCGGGTCGCCGGGCGCGGTGGTGGACGTCGACAACTCCTCGAGCGCGGCTGCGTCGACGGCGGGGACGACCTGGAGCACCGGGCGGAAGCGCAGCTCGGCGGTCTGGCCCACCACCTCGAGGGCGCGCTCCTGGTCGCGCACGCCGGGGAGCTGGACGACGATGGCGTCGCCCTGGCGGGTGATCTCGGGCTCGGCGACCCCGAGGGCGTCGACCCGGTTCCGGATGATCTCGATGGCCTGGTTGATGCTGTCGGACGGCACGTCGCCCTCCGGTTGGAGCACGACCGAGGCGCCGCCCTGGAGGTCGAGCCCCAGGTTCGGGGTGTTACCACTGGCCAGGGTCGCCCCGAGGGCGGCGGCGGCGAGCAGCGTCGTGAGCACCAGCGAGACGAGCATGCGGCGCCTCATGGGCGGTCTTCCTCCTCGTCGTCGTCCCGTCTGTCGCCGGCGGACACGCCCGGCCCGCCCGGGTGGCCCTGGTCGGCGCCGGAGGGCGTCCTGCGGTCGACGGCGAGGTCGATGGCGCGATCGGCGGCGGTGCCGGCGGGCCGGGTGGAGACGGCCGGGGCGACGGAGGCGGCCTGCTCGGCGGTGAGCGAACGGGCCACCGCGCCCCGGGCGAAGCGCACGACCACACCCGGCGCCACCTCCATGCGGACGTCCTCGTCGTCGAGGGTGGTGATGGTGCCGAACAGGCCGGCCGAGGTCATCACCTCGTCGCCGACGGCGAGACCGGCCACGACCACCTGGTGGGATCGCACCCGGCGCTGCTGGGGGCGGATGAACAGCACCCACAGGAGGGCGAAGGTCACGGCGAGCAGGACGAGGGGCATGGGCGGCGAGCGACGCTACCCGACCGCTTCTCGCGAGGGGGCACCGCCGGGCGGCGGCCCGGGCGGCCGTCGCCTCGCGGTGCGGGCCGATCAGCCCCAGACGGCCAGCGTCCGGGCGCGCAGGTCCGGGAACGTGGCGTCGATGATCGACGACCGAATCTGCTCCACCAGGGTGAGGATGAAGGCGAGGTTGTGGAGCGTCGCCAACCGAGGGGCGGTGGGCTCGTTGACCATGAACAGGTGGCGGAGGTAGGCCCGCGACCATCGGGCGCACACCCCGCAGCGACAGGTCGGGTCGAGCGGCGAGTCGTCGGTGACGTGCACCACGTTGCGGAGGTTGAGCCGGCCGGCGGCGGTCAGGATGGTGGCGTGGCGGGCGAGCCGCGTGGGCAGCACGCAGTCGAACAGGTCGACGCCGCTCGCCACCGCCTCCACCAGTCCGGCGGGGTCGCCGACCCCCATCAGGTACCGGGGCCGGTCGAAGGGGAGCGCGGTGGTGGTGGCCGCCAGGGCGGCGACGCGTTCGGCCCGGTCCTCCCCCACCGAGAACCCGCCGATGCCGAAGCCGGTGAAGCCCAGAGCAGCGGTGCGCTCCGCGGCCTCGGCCCGCAGTACCGGGTCGTTGCCCCCCTGGACGATGCCGAAGAGCGCCTGGTCCTCACGCCGGTGGGCATCCCGGGCCCGGACCGCCCACGCCAGGGTGCGTTCGACTGCGGTGCGCACCACCGGGGGCGGCGACGGGAGGGGCGGGCACACGTCGAGCGCCATCTGGATGTCGGCGCCAAGGCGCTCCTGGGCGTCGACGGCCGTCTCGGGCGTCACCCGGTGCACCGACCCGTCGTAGGTCGAGGTGAACGTCACCCCGTCGTCGTCGCAGCGCACCCGACCGCCCGGGGCGAGGCTGAACACCTGGTAGCCGCCCGAGTCGGTCAGCAGGTGGCCGTCCCACCCGGTGAAGCGGTGGAGCCCCCCGAGGCGCTCGATCACCGCGACCCCTGGTCGCAGCATCAGGTGGTAGGTGTTGCCCAGCACGACCTGGGCGCCGAGGCGATCGAGGTCGTCGCCGGCGATCGAGCGCACCGCGCCCCGGGTACCGACCGGCATGAAGCACGGGGTGGTGATGGCGCCTCGGGGCGTGGTGACGGTGGTGGCCCGCGCCCCGCCGGACACGGCCTCGATGGCGACCCGGAGGCGGGCGCTCACCGGCACCCGTCGACCCTCGGCGTGGCGAGGACGGGGTCGACGTCGATCAGCATGGCGTCACCGAACGAGAGGAAGCGGTAGCCGTCGGTGAGCGCCCGGGCGTAGAGGGCGCGCCAGCGGTCGCCCACCATGGCGTCGACCAGGCACAGCAGCGTGGTGCGGGGGACGTGGAAGTTGGTCAGGAGGCGGTCGACGGTGGTGAAGCGATGGCCCCGCCGGATGAACAGGGCGGTCCGCCCGGACAGGGCGCCGGTGACCGCCACCGATTCCAGGGCCCGCACCACGGTGGTGCCGACCGCCACCACCCGTCCCCCGCGAGCTCGGGTGGCGGCGACGGCCGACCAGGTGGCGGGCGGGACGTCGTAGGCCTCGCGGTGCATGGTGTGGTCCTCGAGCCGCGTCGCGGTGATGGGCCGGAAGGTGTCGAGCCCCACCACCAGCTCCAGCGCCACCACCCCGATGCGCCGGTCCCGACACGCCTGGAGCAGGGCGGCGGTGAGGTGCAGACCGGCGGTGGGGGCGGCGGCCGAAGCGGCACGGCGGGCGTACACGGTCTGGTAGCGATCGCTATCGGCCAGGGCGGCGCGCACGTACGGGGGCAGTGGCACCTCGCCGACGGCGTCGGGGTCACCGTGCACCACCACCCGCCGGCGCCCGCCGCCGAGGTCGTCGCCGACCACCACCGCGAACCCGTCACCGCCGCTCAGGGTGGTCCCGGGAGCGACGTGGCGCGACGGGCGGACCAGCGCCTGGTGCACCCCCACCGGCGCCCCGACCTCTCGGTCGAGCAGCAGCACCTCCACCGCCCCGCCGGTCGGCTTGCGCAGCCGCAGCCGCGCCCGGCGGACCCTGGTGTCGTTCACGACGAGGAGGTCACCCGGCTCGAGCAACTCGGCGAGGTCGGCGACCCGGCGGTGCTCGGGCGCCCGCCGGGGCCCCCGATCGACCAGCAGGCGGGCGGCGTCACGGGGCTCGACCGGGATCTGGGCGACTGCCGTCGCGGGGAGCTCGTAGCCGAGGACGGCGGCATCGTCGATGTCGGTGGGATCTGCGGCCAGGTGTCGCACGGTAGCCGCGCCCGACGAGGAGGCCGCCGGGCGAAGTAGCATTTGTCCCCTTCGCCGGATTTTGCCGGTCGAGTGCATCGAAGGAGGCCAGCCGGAGATGGCAGCGCGGTCCGAAGATCTCGTCACGTGCACGACCGAACGGGTCAGAGGTGAGGTCGACATCGCTGACGACCGTCGCCTCGTCGTCGCCCACCAGCGGGGTGACCGGGACGCCTTCGACGAGCTCTACCGGCGGTACCACGACCGGCTGGTGCAGTACTGCTGGCGCCGGGTGGGCGATCGCCACGTTGCCGAGGAGCTGGCCCAGGAGTCCTTCCTCCGGGCGCTCCAGGCCCTCCCCCGCCTCGCCGGTGACCGGCGGTTCTACCCCTGGCTGACGGTGATCGCCGGGCGGCTCTGCATCGACCACCACCGTCGCGACGGGCGGGTCGTGCCCTCCCCCGACCTCGACACCGGCTCGGTCGACCCTGCGCACGACGCGGTGTACGCCGCCGTCGACCGCGCCCACCTCCGCCAGGCCATCACCCAGCTGGCTCCCCGCCACCGCGAGGTGCTCGCTCTGCGCGAGGAGCGGGGGTGGAGCTACCAGCGCATCGCCCAGCACCTCGAGGTGCCGACGACGACCGTCGAGGCCCTCCTGCACCGAGCGCGGAGGGCGCTACGACGCCAGTTCCTCGCCGTGGGCGGCGGTCGCCTCGGCGCCCTGCCCCTCGTCAGCGGCCTCGTCGTGGGGGTCGGCCGGCTCCGGAACCGTCTGCCCGGCGGCTCTACCGGTCACTTCGGCCCGTGGGCGGCCTCGGCCGCGGCCGGCGTCGCCGCGGTCAGCCTGGCCGTCACCACGGTCGAGAGGGGCGCTCCCGGCGGCGAGACCCCGGCGCTCTCGGCGCCGTCGGGGCCCTCGGTCGTCGTCGACGACGACCGCTTTCCGGCGCCGGGCCCGCCGGCGGCGGCTGCACCGGTCGAGGTCGTGCTGGCGCGGCCCGCACCGGAACCCGCCCCGGCCGCACCGCCACGGTCACCGGCCCCTCCCGCCCCCACCGAGACGACCCTGGTCGGTCCACCACCCACCATCGCGCTCTCGCCACCGGGCGCCGACCTCGACGTGCTCACCGGGCAGCCGGTCCGCGCCGGCCTCGTCGAGACCGACCCGCAGATCGCCGAGCTACCGGTCGGCATCGACGTCGAACCTG
>JBBJOU010000045.1:0-10612 GCA_037724305.1 Acidimicrobiales bacterium | reverse complement strand
GGCCAAGAAGAAGGCGGCGCCCAGAAAGAGGGCGTAGGGGCCGACCGCGTTCCGCACGACGCGCTGCCGCACGAGCGGAGCCTGCGGAGCGAGTCAGAGGACCAGTCGCGCGTGCCTGACGTTCGGGCCGCGGTTCGACTTGCGTCCCATCGCGCGTGCCTGACGCTCGGGCCTCGGTTCGGCGCATCCCAGTGGCCGGGGAGGGCACGGGCCGGTCGGTAGGGTGGGCGCGTGGTGGAGGAGCAGCCGGCGCGCCCCGGGACCCACGGCGCCGGCGAGGACGCCGATGCCGGGGGCGATCACGCCGCCGCCGCCCCCACCGAGTTGCTGGGTGCCGTCGCCGGCGCCCGGGCCGACCGCCGGGTCCGCATCTTCGGAAGCCGGGTGTTCTTCCGGCTGTGGCTGGCCCAGTTCGCCTCCGCCCTCGGTGACTGGATGGGCTTCCTCGCCATCGCCGTGCTCGCCCAGCGCGTCGGCGCCGGCTCGGGCGGGTCCTCGGGCGCCGCCGCGGTCGGCTTCGTGATGGTCGCCCGGATCGCCCCCGGCTTCTTCCTGGCGCCGGTGGCCGGGGTGCTGATCGACCGCCTCGACCGCAAGAAGGTCATGGTCGTCTGCGACGTGGCGCGTGCCGTCGTCTTGGTCTTCCTGCCCTTCGTCGACACCGTGGTCGGCCTCGTGCTTGCCTCCTTGCTGCTCGAGATCTTCACCCTCATGTGGTCACCGGCCAAGGAGGCGTCGGTCCCCAACCTCGTCCCGCCCGACCGACTGGCGTCGGCGAACTCGTTGTCGCTGGTGGCGGCCTACGGCACCTTCCCCCTGGCGGCCGCGCTGTTCGCGCTGCTCGCCGGCCTCGCCGGCTGGCTCGCGCAGTTCTCCGTACTCGACTCGCTCAAGGTCAACCAGGAGGCGCTCGCCTTCTACTTCGACGTCGTCACCTTCCTGATCTCGGCCGCCCTGATCTCCCGCCTGCCGATCATCACCGAGACCCTCCGGGCGCCGAGGGCCGACGTCGAGGGCGCACCGGCCGGCTTCCGGAGGACGATCGCCGACCTGAAGGAGGGCTGGTCGTTCATCTTCGTCAACCCGATCGTCGGTTCGGTGATCTTCGGCATGGCCACCGCCCTCATCGGGGGCGGGATGGTGGTCCCGCTGGGCGTGACCTTCGCCGACGAGGTGCTCGGCGCCGGCGCCAGCGGGTTCGGCGTGTTCATCACCGCCCTCGGCATCGGCGCCGCCGTCGGGGTCCTCGCCGTGTCGGTGGTGCAGAACCGGCTGCCCAAGGTGGCGGTGTTCACCGGCGCCCTCTTCCTCAGCGGGGCCGGCCTCATCGCCGCCGCCGCCATGTCGTCGTTGACGCTGGCGGCCCTGCTGGTCGGCCTGCTCGGCGTCGGGGCCGGATCGGTGTACGTCGTCGGCTACACGCTCCTGCACGAGCACGTCGCCGACGACCTGCGAGGCCGGATCTTCTCCACCCTCAACACGATGGTGCGCCTGTGCCTGCTGCTGGCTTTCGCCGTCGGACCGTTCCTGTCCGAGGCGCTCGACCAGCTCGTCGCCCGCCTCCTCGACGACCGGGTGCTGGGCCTGCCCGGCGGTCGCGAGCTGTTCCTCCCCGGGGTACGCCTCACCTTGTGGCTCGCCGGCGCCATCATCACGGCGTCGGGGGTGTTCGTGCTCCGGTCGCTGCGCGGCGCCGAAACCCGCCGGCTGCTCGCCGAGCGGGCCGCGGTCAACGACGGGCGGTCCCGGGGGCCCGGGGCGACCAGGGCCCACGGCGCCGCCCGGCCCCCGACCGGGGTGCCTGCGCCGCACGACGAGCACCGGCCGCCGCCCGGGTCGGTCCCCGCCGACCGAAGGTCGTCGCCCGAGCACCCGGCCGTCGGTGTCGAGCCGGTCAGCCCGTCCGTCGAACGCCGCCGGTGAGGGGCAACTGATGGCGCGGGCCCTGCTGGTCGCCTTCGAGGGCGGCGAGGGCACGGGCAAGTCGACCCAGGCGCGCCTGCTGGCCGATCGCCTCGGCGCCGTGCTCACCCACGAGCCGGGCGGGACCGAGGTCGGTGCCCGCATCCGGGCGGTGCTGCTCGATCCCGACACCGCTCGCCTCGATGCCCGCGCCGAGGCGCTGCTCATGGCCGCCGACCGGGCCCAGCACGCCGCCGAGGTGCTGACCCCCGCCCTGGCCGCCGGGCGTCCCGTCGTCACCGACCGCTACATCGGGTCGTCGCTCGCCTACCAGGGTCACGGGCGGGGCCTCGACCTCGACGCCGTTGCCGCGCTCTCGGCCTTCGCCACCGGTGGCCTCGACGCCGACGTGGTGGTGCTGCTGGTGGTGGCGCCGGCCGTCCGCGAGGCCCGCCTGGCCGGCCGGCCCGGCGTCGCCGACCGTCTCGAGCGCGAGGACGACGACTTCCACGACCGCGTCGAGACCGGCTTTCGCGCCTTGGCGGCCGCCGCGCCCGAACGGTGGGTGGTGGTCGACGGCGACGGTGCCGTCGCCGAGGTCGCCGAGCGGGTGTGGGCCGCCGTCGAGCCCCGGCTGGCGGCGCCCGCAATCGGCGCCTGAGCCGGGGTCTTCGACCATGGCGTCGGCGGGTCGCCGGGGTGACGTTGATCGCCCGGTGCGTCCACGACGTGCGCATCGCCCCTCGTGATCGGCTCACGCGTGCTCCCGCCAACGGGGCGGCACGCGTCCGACCGGTCTGTGTCGGTGGCGAGTCGGGTAGCTGCGGCGTATGTTCCCCCGTCCCGACCTTCGCCCCCACCGCCTCCGTCGCGGCACCCTCGTCGCCGGTGGCGCCTGCGTGATCGCGCTGCTGGGGGCCTGCACCGAGGACGACGGCGGTGCCATCTCGACCGACTCGACAACGGCGCCCGACGGGGAGTCGGGCGGGTCGACGTCAGACGCGGACACGACGGCGGGCACGCTCGTCGACGCCGCCCAGGGCGGTGGCGCCGTCAGCTACGACCCGGCCCTCGCCCCGATCGGCGCCGAGCTCACGGTCGGCGTCGAGGCGGGCGACGAGCAGACCTCGGTCGCGCTCGAAGTGTCCGGGCTCCTGGCTGACCGCGGCTACGCCGCCCACCTGCACACCCAGCCGTGCGGCGCGACCGGCGCCGATGCCGGGCCCCACTTCCAACAGGAGGTCGACCCGGCGGCGACGCCGGAGGCACCGTCGGCCGATCCGGCCTTCGCCAACCCCGAGAACGAGATCTGGCTCGACGTCGAGACCGACGCCGACGGCGCCGGGACCAGCTCGGCCGAGGTGCCGTTCGCCTTCGGTAGCGAGGGCCCGCGTTCGCTGGTCGTCCACGCCGAGGAGGCCACGGCGACCGAACCGGGTGAGGCCGGGTCCGCCGGTGACCGGGTCGCCTGCATGACCCTCGCCTCCTGACCGACGGATCGCGCCTCCACCTCGTGAACCATCTGACGCGGCCGGGCCTCGTCAGCCACCGACCCTGCCGACTCGCCGGGCGAGAGGTCCGTCGAACTGGTCGAGCGCCCAGCCGAGGGGGCTGCCGGCGGTGGCGACCGCGACCAGGCCGCGTTCGAGCTCCTCGTCGGGGACGAGGTCGTCGATGTCGAGGGCGACGTCGACCCACAGGTCGGGCGACGTCAGACGGTCGGCGAACCCGACGGCCCGGTCGCCGTACTCCAGGGTGGTCCCGATGCGGTCACGCCAGGCGTCGACGGTGTCGCCCAGCGGTGCCGGCAGCTCGCGCTCGACGTCGTCGAGGATCCGGTCGAGCTCCTCGCCCAGGGCGGCGGCCGCCTCGTCCCGCATCTCGGCGCCGGCCTCGCCGATGTCGTCGAGCCGGCCTGCGGCCACTTCGGCGGGATGCGCCGGGTCGACGGGGGCGGCGGCCGCCCGGTCGGTCACCACCGCGGCGACGGCGGCGGCGGCCGCCGTGCCCGGCGCCAGGTAGCCGAAGTGGCCGGCACCGTCGGCCTCGAGCCGGGTGGCGCCGAAGCGAGGGTCGCTCGGATCGCGCCCGAAGGCCTCGGTCCACGACACGACGTCGAGCGGCGCGCGCAGGGCGTACACCGGGGTGGGCCCGAGGTCGTCGGCGTGGTCGACCAGCATCCCCGGGCTTCCGGTCACCACCACCCGGTCGGCGTCGAGCCCGGCGAGCAGGGCGGCGCCGGTCACCACGCTGCCGTAGCTGTGGCCGACGACGGTCACGTCGACCGCACCGGTGGCCCGCAGGCCGTCGACCAGGGCGACGAGGGCGGGGGCGCCGGCGCGGGCGTCGTCGTCGAGCGGTGCGTCGAGCACGCCGGGGGCGTCGTAGCCCAGCCAGGCGACGACCGACGTGCGCCGGCCCGGCGCGGCGGCGGCCGCCCCGGCGGCGAGGTCCTCGCCCTTCACCCGCAGCTCGCGCTCGTGGTTGGCGAGCGTGCTCAGCATCCCCGGCACGACCACGGCCACGTGGTCGGCGGTGTCGGGATCGGCGCCGAACACCTCGGCCACCCGCCCGTCGCCGGTGGGGTCGAGCAGCAGCAGGCGCCGTCCGGGCGCGGCGAGGGCGGCGAAGCGGGCGGCGCGGTCGTGGTCGCCGACGGCGAGGGCGGCGTCGCGCTCCCGCCGGGCGAGGACCCGGTTGGCCACGTAGCGGGCGGCGGGCGCCATGCCGTCGACCGGGCCGACCTGCTCCGGGTGAGTGCGGGCCAGCGCCAGCAGCGCCGCAGGTACGGCGGCGCCGGGCTGCCAGCCGCGAGCCGGCGGTGCCCACGTGGCGACCGGGCCGAGCCCGGACGGTCGGTCGGCGGCGGCGAGGGCGAGCCCGGCGTCGACCACCGCGTCGGCCAGGGCCGCCCCTCGGTTGCCCAGCGTGACGAGGGCGGCGCCCAGCGCGTGCGCCGAGCCCAGCGCGGCGGCGACGACCGGGTCGGCACCGGCGGCCGCCACCGCCAGCAGCTCCCGGCCGCTGGCGGCCACCTGGGCCTCGAGCGGCGCCGTGCGGGTGCCGTAGCCCACCAGGGACGCGGGATCGGCGGACACGCGGTTCGGCGACGGGTCGGTCATGAGCGGTCCACCTTCGGGAGCACAACAGAGAGTGTTGCATCATTTCATGTGATACTCAATACTCTCCGCCATGCGCATCCTGCACGTGAGTCCCCGGGGGTCTGCCGTCGAGCTCGACGTGCGGGCCGGGCCGGGCGCCACCGTCGCCGACCTCACCGCTGCCCTCGCCCCCGACCGGAGCGCCAGCACCGGCTTGGTCGTCGATGATCGACCGGTCGACCCCGACGAGACCATCACCCACACCGTCGCCGACGGGGCGGTGGTGGCAGTGGTCGGCGGCGCCGAGGGAGGGCATCCCGTACCGGCCGCCCGCCCCGTCGTCATGCTCGAGGTGGTGGGGGGCCTGGACGCCGGTCGGCGGTTGCCGCTGCGCCCCGGGCCGGTCGTGATCGGCCGGGGCGAGGGGTGCGACGTGGTCGTGGCCGACGCCACCGTGTCGCGGGTCCACGCCACCCTCACCGTGGCGGCGGGCGGGCCGGGCGACCGCGACCCCGACGAGCCGGCGACCGTGGTCGACACGGGCTCCACCAACGGGACGTGGGTGGGGGCGGCGATCGACGCCGGTGCACCGGTACGAGGACCGACCGCGGTCGGGGCCGGTGTCGTGCTGCGCCTGGGTGCGGCCCAGGTCGTGGTGCGGACGCTCGACGCCCGGGCCGACTGCCCGAGCCCTCGCCCGGGCCCCGACGGGACCGTCGCCGTCAACCGGCCCCCTCGGGGGCCGGCCCCGCCGGCCCCGCCCCCGGTCGCCGTGCCCGAACCCCCGCCGCCGCCGCCCCCGCCGACGCCGGTGCAGTTGGTGGCCGTGCTGGCCCCCCTCGGGCTGGCGGCGGTGATGGTGGTGGCGCTGGGCAACATGATGTTCGCCGCCTTCGCCCTGCTCGGCCCGGTCATGGCCGTGGGCGGGGCGGTGGAGGGACGGCGGCGCTCGCGCCGGGCGCGCCGGGCGGGAGCCGCTCGCCTGGCGGCCGACGTCGTCACCTTCCGGGCCGAGCTGGCCGGGGCCGCCGCCATCGCCCGGGACCGCCTGGAGGCGATGGCCCCCGACCCCGCCGCAGTGGTGGCCCGCGTCGCGGCCGCCAGCCCGCGCCTGTGGGAGCGCCGGCCCGCCGACCACGACTGGCTCGTCCTGCGTGCCGGGACGGGCCCGGCGCCGTGCCCGCCCGTGCTCGAGGGCGACCGAGGGCCCCGGCCCGCCCCGGTGGCGGCGGCGGTGGACGACGCATCGGTGCTGGCGGGCGCCCCCGTCGTCGTCGAGCTCGGCGACGGGGGCGTGCTCGGCGTCGTCGGCGCCCGCCCGGCGGCGCTCGCCGTGGCCCGGTCGTTGGTGGTGCAGGCCGCCGTCCACCATGGACCGGCCGACCTCGAGGTGCTGGTGGCGTGCGCTCCCGGTCGGGGGGTCGCGTGGGAATGGGCCCGCTGGCTGCCCCACGCCCGCGACCTCGGCGGGACGGGCAGCCGGGTGGCGGCGGGGCCGACGGCCGTCGCCATGGCCGAGGCGGCGCTGGCCTCGTCGTCGCGTCCACCGAGCGGCGGCGGGCGAGGCGCGCCGCCGCCGCTGTCCGATCACTCGACGCGGGCGACGATGGTGGTCGTCGACGGTGACGCCCTGCTCGAGGGTCGACCGGCCCCGGTCCGTGCGCTGCTGCGGGGTGAGGCGGGGCCGGTGGCCGGCGTCGTTGTGGCCGAGCGGGCCGATCGCCTGCCCCGGTCGTGCACCGCGGTGCTGGTCCTCGACGGTGCCGACGGGCTGGCCGAGTTGGTCGATGTGGCGAGCGGGCGGCGCATCCCGTGCGTGCTCGTCGCCGGGTTGGCCGAGACCACCGCTCGGGAGGCAGCTCGGGGCCTGGCCCGCTACGACGATCCCGAGCTCGGCGGCGGCGGCACCCTGCCGGCCGAGGTGCTGCTCCCGCCCCTGCTCGGCCTCGACGTCGGCGGCACCGACGGTGCTGGCGACGACCCGCTCTCCGCCGCGGTGGCGGACCGGTGGGCGGCGGCGGGCCCGGACCCCCGTCCGGTCGCCCCGCTGGGCGTCGGCGCCGACGGGCCGGTCGACGTCGACCTTGCCGCCCACGGCCCGCACGCGCTGGTGGCGGGCACCACCGGCGCCGGCAAGAGCGAGCTGTTGCGCACGCTGGTCGTCGGCCTCGCCGCCTCGGCTGATCCCGACCACCTCACCGTGGTGCTGGTCGACTTCAAGGGTGGCGGCGCGTTCGATGCGTGCGCCCGGCTGCCCCACGTCGTCGGCCTGGTGACCGACCTCGACGAGGGCCTGGCCGAGCGGGCGCTGCGCTGCCTCGATGCCGAGCTCCGTCACCGCGAACGGATGCTGCGGGGGGCCGGTGTCGACGACCTGGCCGGGTACCGGCGGGCCCGGGCTGCGAGCCCGCCCGGACCGGTGCTCGACCCGATGCCCCGCCTCGTCGTGGTGGTCGACGAGTTCGCCACCCTGAAGGCCGAGGTGCCGGGCTTCGTCGACAACCTGGTGGGCCTCGCCCAGCGGGGCCGGAGCCTGGGCGTGCACCTGGTGCTGGCCACCCAGCGGCCGGCCGGCGCGGTCAGCGAGCAGATCCGCACCAACACCGGCCTCCGCATCGCCCTCCGGGTCGAGGACGCCCGCGACTCGACCGACGTCATCGACGACCCCGCCGCCGCCGCCCTGCCCCGGTCGCGCCCCGGGCGGGCGTGCGTCCGCTTCGAGGTCGGTCACGTCGTCACCATCCAGACGGCGCTGGCCACCGGCCGTTGTGCCGCCACCGGTCGCGATGCGCCCGTGGTGCTCGTCCCCGTCGGGCCCGTGCCCGGCGACGGGGGCCCGGCCGGCGGTGTGGCTCATCGTGGCGTGGCGGGCGCTACGGCGGGCGACGAGGGCCCGACCGATCTCGACCGGCTGGTCGATGCCTGCGTGGCCACATGGGCGGCGACGGGGCGGCCCCCGCCCCGGCGACCGTGGCCCGACCCGCTGCCGCCCGTCGTGAGTTTTCGCGAGGTCGTCGCCGCTCCCGGCGCCGACGAGGACGGCTTGGTGGCGGTGGCGTTGGCCGACGACCCCGACCGCCAGTGTCAGCCGGCGGCGGGGTGGTACCCGGGCCGGGGACCGTTGCTGGCGGTCGGCGCGTCGGGGAGCGGCCCGTCGGCCGCCCTGGCGGCGGTGGCGCTCGCCCTCGCCGCCGCCGAGGCCCCGGACCGTCTCCACCTCTACGTGCTCGACCATGGCGCCGGCGCCCTCGCCGTCCTCGGCGGCCTGCCCCACTGCGGCGCGGTGGCCGGCGCCGGCGAGCCCGAGCGCCAGGCCCGCACGGTGCGCCTCCTGCGAGCCGAGCTCGACCGCCGGCGTGCCCTGGCGCCCGGCGCCCGGGCGGCCCAGCCCCGGGTGGTGCTGCTGATCGACGGCCTGGGCGGCTTCGTCGCCGACCACGACGGCCTCGACGGCATCGAACTGCTCGACGCCCTCACCCGGGTGGCCCTCGACGGCGCCGAGGTGGGGCTCCACGTGGCGGCGGCCGCCGACCGCCCCGGCGCCGCCCGGGCGGCCCTGGGCGGCAGCCCCGCCCAACGATGGGCGTTCGCCCTCGCCGAGCCCACCGACGCCGCCCTGCTGGGCCTCCGGGCCGGCTTCGGGGCCGGCGGCCGGCGCCCCCCCGAGGGGCGGGGGACCGACGCCGGCTCGGGCCTCGAGCTGCAGGTGGCGATGCCCCCCGACGGTGTGGCGGCGGCGGTGGCGGCGCTCGCCACCGGGTGGGGCGCGCCGCCGGCCCCGCGCGAGGGTGGCCCGGTCCCGATCGGCGTGCTCCCGGTCGCCGTCGACGTGGCCGCGGTGACGGCTGCGGTCGGGCCCGTCCCGGCGCCGGCGCCGCATGAGCCGCTGGTGCTCGCCGTCGGTGTGCTCGACCGCACCCTCGGCCCCGCTCCCCTGGTCCTTCACGACGGCGGTGGGGCCGTGATCGCCGGCCCGCCCCGCAGCGGGCGCAGCACCCTGCTCGCCGCCGTCGTGCTGGCCGCTCAGGCGGTGCCGGGCGTCGAGGTGGTGGTGGTGGCGCCCCGCCGCTCGCCGCTCGCCGCCCTGCTGGGCCCCGCCGCCGCCGTCGGGGACGCCACCGATGCGGGGGCGGTAGCGGCCGCGCTCGACGTCCTCGCCGCCGGTGGGGCCGGGCCAGGCCGTCGAGCGGTGCTGGTGGTCGACGACGCCGACGCCGTCGACGACCCCGACGGCCGCCTGGCGGCGTTGGCCGCGTCGCCGCCGCCGGGGGTCTCGCTCGTCGTCGCCGCCCGCACCGACGCCCTGCGGGGCGCCTTCGGCCACTGGACCCGTGCCGTGCGGCGCAGCCGGGTCGGTGTGCTGCTGCGCCCCGACCTGTCCCTCGACGGCGAGCTGCTCGGCGTGGTGCTGCCGCGGCGGGTGGCCACCCCGGCCCGGCCCGGCCTCGGCTTCGTCGTCGTCGACGGCGTCGCCGAACTGGCCCAGCTCGCCCACCCCTGAGGTCGTCGCTCCATCGGTCGCCCGGCGGGCAGACTCACCTCGTGGAGACCGCCGTCGATCCGTTCGCCGACGTGCTGGGTCAGGAGCGCGCCGTCGCCCAGCTGCGGGCTGCCGTCGAGGCGCCCGTCCACGCCTACCTGCTGGTGGGGCCCCAGGGATGGGGTGCCCGGGCGTTGGCCCGGGGCCTGGCCGCCGGCCTGCTCGCCGCCGGCCTCGATCCCGACGACGCCGCCCGGGCCCGCCGCCTCGCCCTGGCCGAGCACCACGCCGACCTCGTCGTGGTCGAACCCGAGGGCACCCTGCTGCGCGATGTCGAGGCCGGCCGCCTGATCCGGCTCGCTCACCGGACGCCGGTCGAAGGTGCCCGCAAAGTGGTCCTCGGCACCGGCTTCGCCGCCGCCACCCCCAAGGCAGTGGCCCAGTTGCTCAAGGTGATCGAGGAGCCGCCGGCGTCGACAGTGTTCGTGCTGCTGGCCGACGAGCTCATCCCCGAGCTGGTCACCATCGCCTCACGCTGCACCACCGTCGAGCTCGACCCGGTACCCGATGCGCTGCTCGCTGCCCGCCTGGTCGACGACGGTGCCGAGCCGGCGGTGGCCGAACGCGCCGCGCGGGCCGCCGGCGGCGACCTCGACCGGGCGCGGGCACTCGTCGGTGACGAGCGCCTCGCGCTGCGCCTCGATGCGTGGTCGGCGGTGGCGGTGACCCTCGACGGCACCGGTCACACCGCCTGGCGCCTCGTCGGCGAGCTCCAGGCCACGGTGGTCGACGCCCTGGCCCACCACGAGGCCGGCCACAAGGCGGAGCTGGACGCGCTCGACGCCCGTGCCGCCGAGCGTGGCGAGCGGGGCTCGGGGCGCAAGGAGCTGGTCGAGCACCACAAGCGGGCACTCCGCCGAGCCCGCACCCTCGAGCTCCGCCTCGGCCTCGCCACCCTCGCCGCCCGCTACCGCGACGCCCTCGTTGCCGGCGTCGACGCCGACCGTGCCGCCCTCGTCGGCGCCGTCGCCGCCATCGACGCCGCCGTGGAGGCCCTGGCCCTCCGCAACCCCAACGAGACCCTCCTGCTCCAAGCGCTCCTGCTCCGCCTCCCCACCCTGCGCTGAGC
>JBBJOU010000044.1:0-10643 GCA_037724305.1 Acidimicrobiales bacterium | reverse complement strand
CGGGCAGCACCCCGGTCGCAAGGACTCCGAACCGGGGCGCACGGAGCCATCCGTACGGGTGGACTGCTGCACCCCGGTGTCACCGAGGGCCCGGCGCGCACCCGCCCCCGCTGCAGGGACGCACGAGCCGCCGCCGCCTCAGACCACGCAGGTGAGCGCGTCGGGCTCGACGCGCAGCGACAGGGTGCGGGCGGGGCCGAGGCGCACGCCGTCGAGCCAGACGTCGAGGCCGTCGACGTCGAGCTGGATGGCGGGCACCCGGCGCTCGGTGATGCGGGGGTGGGGCAGATGGGTACCGGCGGGGAGGCGGCGCCACGCCTTCCAGCGGTCGGTGGTCGAGAACGCGGACGCCACGTCGATGACGTCGAGGCGCCCGTCGTTGGGGTGGCTGCGGGGGGCGACGTCGTAGCGGCCGACGTACTGGGCGTTCATGGCCGCCACCACCCGGCCCCGCCACGGGGTGCGGCCCCGCACGACGCAGTGGGCCACGAAGGAGTGCCGGCGCCCGTCGACGAGCGCGACGCCGAGATCGACCGGCAACACCGTGCCGGCGCCGGCGCGGATTCGGGCCTCGTCGCCCCGGCCCCCGACCGTGCGGCACAGGTCGCCGCCGAGGAGCCCGAGCGCCGGCAGTTCGTCACCGGAGCGCCGGGCGCGCTCGACCACCGCCCGGGCCTCGGCATCGCTCGCCACCATGACCGCCCCCGCCGGGAGCGGTCCAGGCGCCCCCCACACCTCACCCTTGCGGATCGTCACCGGGGTGCTCCCCCACCGCCACCGTGACCTCGGGGTCCTCGTCGACGGCGCGCCCGGCGGCGTCCCGGGGGGCGCTGAGCTGGGCGCTGGCCGCCACCACCCCCCGTTGCAGGGCGTCGGCCGCCGCCCGGGCGGCGCGAGCGGTGTCGGGCCGGGGTGCGAGCTGGCCGAGCTGGCGGAGGAGGTCGACGATCTGCTTCACCACCCGCACGAAGTCGCCGGCCGACACGTCCTCGTCGTCGAGGACGGTGTCGAGGTCGTCGCCGGCCGCCCACGCATGGGCGAGGGCGAGGAAGGTGGCGTCCGGGGGCCGGGTCAGGGGGAGGTCGGCCTCGGCCTCATCGGCGTGGAGCTCCTTGGTCAGCGCCTCGATGCGGTGGTACCGGTCCCGGACATCGGCCGACGGGAACCACGGCGGGGGCGGCGGGGTGGCGCTGCGGTGCTCGTAGCCGAACACGCTGACGAGACCGGCGAGGGCCGCCGGCCCGAGGTCGTCGAACAACCCTTCGTCGATGGCCTCGGCGAGCAGGAGGTCACACTCGTGGTAGATGCGGCCCAGGCGGCGTCCCTTGTCGGTGAGGGCCCACCCGTCGAGGTGACCCCACGCCTCGAGCAGGGCCAGCACCCGGTCGAAGCGCCGGGCCAGCGTCGCCGTGCTGGCGGTGACCGATCGCAGCAGCTCGTCGATCTCCCGGCGGATGCGCTCGGCGCGCTGGTAGGCGCCGACGAGCACGTCACGATCGGGGTGGGCGTGCAGCGGGTGCTCCTCGAGCACCCGGCGGGCGTGGCCGACCGTGTCGCCCGCCGCCCGCTTGGGCCGGCTCCGCCCGCCCTTGAACCGGCGCAACTGGTCGGCGACGCGGTGCTCGGTGCTGCGGTTGTGGGGGGCGAAGGGCTGGGGGAGCTCGACCTCGCCCACGACCACGGGTACGTCGTGGAAGTCCGGCACCGTCAGCGTGACCACGCGCCGCTTGGGGTTGACCACCTTCAGGCGGGTCTCCTGCGGCCCGTCCCCGGACCGCCGGGCGCGGACTGCGTAGGTGAGGACCGCCACGGGGCCCGACATCGTCGTGGTGCGGACGTCGAGCACCGTCCCCGGCCGCACCCGACTGAGCGCCGTCTCGATGGCGCCGTGATGGGCACCGGTGGCGCCGGCCTCGCGGCTGGCGGCGAGCAGGCGGGCGTACTCGGCGACATCGGGGCGGTCGACCGTCGTGCGCTCGAGCTCGGCCAGCACCGCCCGCCGCCGGGCGAGGCGGGTCTCGAGGTCGACCACCGAGCGGTCGGTCTGGTACTGGGCGAAGCTGCGGTTGAGCAGGGCGTGGGCTTCGCCCGGCTCGTAGCGGGCCACCAGGTTGGCGGCCATGTTGTAGGTGGGGCGGAAGGCCGAGCGAAGGCGGAAGCTGCGACTGCTCGCCAGCGCCGCCACCTGGTCGAAACCGACGAAGGGCGACCACAGCACCACCGCGTGGCCGAGGGGGTCGATGCCGCGCCGCCCGGCCCGTCCGGTCAGCTGGGTGTAGTCGGCCGGGGTCAGGGCCTCGTGGCGCTCGCCGGTGAACTTCGTGAGCTTGTCGATCACCACCGTGCGGGCCGGCATGTTGATGCCGAGAGCGAGCGTCTCGGTGGCGAACACCACCTTGACCAGGCCCTCGACGAAGCAGGCCTCGACCGCCTCCTTGAACGGCGGGACCATCCCGGCGTGGTGGGAGGCGATCCCCGCCTCGAGGGCAGCGAGGTAACGCCCGTAGCCGAGGACGGACAGGTCGGCGTCGGACAGCCCCGCCACCCGCTCCTCGACGATGGCCCGGATCCGGGCCCGCTCGTCGGGGGCGGTGAGGCGGATCCCGGCGTCGAGGCACAGCGACACGGCGTCGGCGCACGCCGCTCTGCTGAAGATGAAGTGGATGGCCGGCAGCAGGTCCTCGTCGGCCAGGCGGTCGACCACCTCGAGCCGGTTGGGGGTGAACCATCGGCGGCGGGGACGGCCCCGGGGGGACCGGGCGGCGGTGCGCAGCGAGTCGGCGTCGAAGCGGGGGCCCTCGGGGTTGGGGCGCCCGTCGACCAGTGTCGGCAGGAAATGCAGGTGGGGGGTGCTCTTGTCGCCCACCAGGTAGGTGTTGACCAGCTCGACCGGGCGGCGGGTCTCGATGACGGCATCGGTGGGGCCCCGCACGGTGGTGATCCAGTCGGTCAGCTCCTCGGCGTTGCTCACCGTGGCCGACAGGCACACGAAGCGCACCCCGGGGGGCGAGTGGATGATGACCTCCTCCCACACCGGTCCGCGGTAGGTGTCCTGCAGGTAGTGCACCTCGTCGAGCACGACCACGTGCAGGCCCCGCAGCGCCGGCGAGGCGGCGTAGATCATGTTGCGCAGCACCTCGGTGGTCATCACCACCACCGGCGCGTCGCCGTTCACCGCGTTGTCGCCGGTGAGCAGCCCCACCTGGTCGCGCCCGTGGCGGCGGCTCAGGTCGGCGAACTTCTGGTTCGAGAGCGCCTTGATGGGCGTGGTGTAGAACGCCTTGCCGCCGGCGGCCAGGGCGACGTCGACGGCATACTCGGCCACGACGGTCTTGCCCGAGCCGGTGGGGGCGGCCACGAGCACCGACCGTCCGGCGTCGAGGGCGTCGAGGGCGGCGACCTGGAACGGGTCGAGCGGGAAGTCCTGGCGGGCGACGAAGGCGGCCCGCACACCGGCGGCCGCCGAGGGGTCAGGTGACGGCGTCGTCACTGACCTCGGCGTCGCCGGCAGCGTCGTCGACCGCGTCGTCGCCAGGGTCGTCGACCGCTTCCCGGCGGCGGCGCAGGAGCCGGCCGGCGACGACGGACAGCTCGAAGAAGAGGTACATCGGCACCGACAACACGGTCAGGCTGATGGGATCGCCGGACGGGGTGATCACCGCCACCAGGACCACGATGCCCACCAGCGCGTAACGGCGGCCCTTGGCCAGGGTCTCGGGCTGCAGGATCCCGGCCAGCTGCAGGAACACGAGCAGGATGGGGAACTCGAAGCCGAGGCCGAAGGCCAGCATCGTGTAGGTGATCAGCTGGAAGTACTTGCTCGGCGTGTACTGCTGCTCGAGGTTCTCGCCACCGATGCTCGACAGGAAGTCGAGGGCCTGGGGCAGGGTGAGGTAGGCGAGACCGGCGCCGAGGAAGAACAGCACGAGGGCCGACAGCACGAAGGGGATGGCGTAGCGGCGTTCCTTGGCGTAGAGCCCGGGCGCGACGAACTGCCACAGCTGCCACAGGATGACCGGCATGGCGAGGCCGATCCCGGTGTAGGCCGACACCTTCATGCGCACCGAGAAGCCCTCGAGCGGGTCGGTCTGGAGGAGGTCCTGGCGGTCGGGGGCGGCGATGTCCTGGTACGGCTTGATCAGGATGTCGAAGATGGAGTCGTAGAGGACGAAGCCGATCAGCAGGCCGATCGCGACGGCGATGACGCTCTTGACCAGGCGGTCGCGCAGCTCGCCCAGGTGCTCCATCAGCGGCATCTCGCCGCCGCGACTCTCGCTCGGGACCGCGCCGACGCTCATGACGCGTTCTCATCGGCCACGGTGGGCGCGGCGGTGGCGCCGTTGGTGGTGGCGTCCCGACCGTTGCCGGTGCCGTGGGTGCCGTCGGCGGCACCGCCGTCGGTGTTGGCGCCCCGCGCCGGGCGACGCTTCGCCGGGGCCGCCTCCAGCGGCTTCCGCCTCGTCGTGGGTGCCGTCGCCTTGGTGGCGGCGGTCTTCGCGGTCGCCTTCGTCGCCGGTGTCGCCTTCTTCGTCTTCGTCTTCACCGGCGTCGTCGTCTTGGCGGCCGCGGTCCTCGTCGCCGCCTTCTTCTTCGCGGCGGCCTTCTTCGCCGCCGACTTCCTCGTCGCCGCCGCCTTGGAGGCTGGCGTCGGCGTGGCCGTGACCGAGGTCGAACCCGTCGCCGTGGGCTCGGCTCCCGCGCCAGCATCGGCCGGGACCGGCCCGGCATCCTCGGCGGCCTCGACCGCCCCGACCACGCCGGTCTGGCTGGCGAGCGCGGCACCGGCACTCACCCCGGCCGCCTTGGCGGCGCGCTCCTTGGCGCGCTTCGCCGCCAGGGAGGCGCCCTTCGTCCGGGCGCTCTTCTCGGAGCCGTCGTCGATGGCGTTCTTGAACTCCTGCTGGAAGCCCGAGGACATCCGCTTCATCTCGCCCATGAACTTGCCGACCTGGCGGGCCGCATCGGGCAGTCGCGAAGGACCGAGGACGATGAGGGCCACGAGGAGGATCACGAGGAACTCCGGGCCACCGACGTTGAACACGACGACCGACCCTACCGGTCGATCCGGCTGCCGAGGTCACGAGCTGCGGCCCCCGACGGCACGGGGGCGGCGTGCGCCCGACGGGGGTCGACCAGGCTCGGGCGGAGGCCCCGGGCATCGGCGCGCACGGCGTCGATCTCCCCGGCCAGGCGACGCAGGTCCACGACGTCGACCCGCAGCGCAGCGGCGGCCGCGACGACGTGGCGGGCGACCAGGGCGACGGCGGCGACGCCGGTGGCCAGCACGATGAGAGGCAGTGCCCAGAGCGGGCTCACGACCGGGAGCTTACGCAGCGGACGGTGGCCGCCCGGCAGCACGTGGGCGAAGGTCGGGTGACGGGCACGCCACCTCTACGGAGCGGACCGCTGTCGCGGTTCGTCCGGCGGGGTCTTACGGACCGGCGACGAGGGTGCGGAGCGCCTCGTCCCACGAGTCGTCACGGTGGAGGCGCTGGTGGAAATCGAGCAGTTCGTCGTGGGTGATGGGGCCGAGGGTGGGGTGAGCTTCGGCCAGCTCCGCCGGACGGGACCAGGTCGAGAGGGCGACGCCGGCGGCCACCAGCAGCTCGACGATGCGGCGCTGGGCCGGCTTCACCACCGCCATGTGGCAGGCCGGGCAGCGGAACAGGTAGGAACTCGACTCGTCGTCGGCGCACACCCGCACCCGCACCTCGTCGGCGCCCAACTCGATGTCGCCGCAGTCCCCGCACGTCGCTCGGATCGTTGTCATCGGCTCCGCTCCTGTACCGACGCCGGTGTCCCCGCCGTCCCCCTCACGATCGGCCGGTCACGCGCCATGTTGAGTGACCAGCCGAATTGATTCGGGTGCGCCTGCTTTCCCGAACGCCGATGGCGTCAAACCATCTCGGTCGTCCCGATTTCTCCGCCCGTGCGTCGGCTCGTGCCCGCCTGGTCATCCTGATGACACCTCGATGGAGTGCACTACCCGTCCATGCTGGCCCTCCTCGTCGTGCTCGGAGGCCTCCCGGCGCGCCATGTGAGCCGGCGTACGACGCCGGCGTTGGCGGCGCTCGGCCAGCTCGGCGGGTGGGCGCCCGACGGCGGCCGGGCGGTCATGACGACGTCGACGGCGCCGAACCTCGCCACTCTGGCCACCGGCACCACGCCCAACCGCCACGGCCTCGCCGCCGGCCACGTCGCTCGCCACGGTGCGTTGCGGACGGCGGGCGACGTGGGCCCCGACGTCCCGTCACTGTTCGCCGCTTGCATCGCCGCCGGGCGCCGGACCCGGGTCGTGCTGGGCGACCCCCGACTGGCGGGTGTCCTCGGTGTTGGTGCTGACGCGCTCTGCGAGCTCGACGGCGATCCGCGCCCGCCGGCGGGCCAGCGCCGCGGTGCGGTCGCCACCGACGACGCCATCGTCACCGACGATGCCGTGGTGGCGACTGTCGCCCACCGGTTCGACGATCCCGCCGACCTGACCGTCGCCCTCCTCGGTCTCCCTGACGCCGCGGCCGCGCAGCACGGGCCCGACAGCTCGGCTGCCCTCGACGCGTACCGGGCGACCGACGACCGGCTGGCGACCCTGCGCGACCACCTCGACCGCCGCTGGCGTGAACTGGTCATCATGGTGGTTTCGGACCATGACCAGGAGCCGGTCGACCCGCGCTTCCCGCCCGTCGACATCGCCCGCGCCGCCGCCGATCGCGACCTCGGGCTCCAGGTGGCCACCGAGGGCGGCGCCGCCCTCGTGGCCGGTGCCGACCCGACCCAGGGGCGATGGTTGGCGGAGCTGGCCGGTGTCGCCGGCTCGCTCGAGCTCGGGCCTGCCGTCCGCATCGCCTGGGCCCGCCCCGGCCGGGTCTTCGACGACCAGGGCCACCCCCTCCCGGGCAGCGTCCATGGCGGCCCCGGTGCCACCACGCAGGTGGCGGTGGTCAGCGGCGGCCACCCGGCCGTCGCCCGCATGGCCGCCGCCGTCGCCCGCCGTTCCCCCAACGGCGCCGACTGGGCCGTCACCCTCGCCCAGCTCCTCGGCGTCGCCCTCCCTACCGCGACGGGCCGGTCGCTGTTGTCCGCGTAGTGGTACGCCGCGTGAGCAGGGTCCCGAGCAGATCCAACCCGGGCCGGTGGGCAACTACTCGGACCTCACAGTCGAGCCCGTCTGACTCCGCCGTCGGGCGCTGGTGGCCGGCCGTTCCCGAATCACTGATCGGTACATGGTCTCGTAGTGCTCGGCGAGGTGGGCCATGGCGTGGCGCTCGGCGGTAAGGCGGCCCTCGGCGGCGACGGTGGCCGCCCACCGGTGGTCGTCGAGCGCCCGGCGGAGGGCGCCGGCCAGGGCGTCGACGTCGCCGGGCGGGACCAGGTCGGCGTCGACGCCGTTGGTGGCGACGTTGCGGTACCCGTCGATGTCGGCGGCCACCACCGGGGTGCCGGCGGCCATGCCCTCGAGCAACACGATGCCGAACGACTCGCCGTGCAGCGACGGCGCGCACAACACGTCGGCCGCCCGCAGGCGGGCCAGCTTCTCGTCATCGGCGATTCGGCCCAGCCACTCGATCCGGGGGTCGTCGTGACGAGCGGCCAGCGCCGCGGTCTCGGGCCCGTCCCCGGCCACCCACAGCGCCACCTCACCGGGGACGCCGGCGGCGAACGCCTCGAGGAGCCAACCCAGGCCCTTGCGCGGCTCGTGGCGCCCGACGAAGAGGATGATCCGACGGTGTTCGCCCCCTGACTCGTCCCGCCACGGTTCGGCCTTGGCGTAGCGGTCGACCTCGATCCCGTTGAACACCCGGTGGTAGGTACCGCCCAGGTAGCGCGCCGCCAGGCGCTCGGCGTCGGCCGAGACCGCGCACCGCAGGTCGAGGCGGTCGGCGAACCAGCGCAGGGCGGGCCGCAGGTACTTGTAGGACGTGCTCTCGCCGGCGGCGTGGAAGGTGCCGATCAGCGGCGACGACCGGAACAGGATCGCCGTCTGCGTGGGCCCCGGGGCGAGGGGCTCGTGGAGGTGCGCCACGTCGAAACCCTCGTCGCGCAGTGCCCGGATGGTGCGCAACTGGGCGGACGGGTCGGGCGCCAGCGGCGCCACCGAGCCGTTGGCGGCGGTGGGCACCGACACCCCCAGCGGGGTCACCCCGGCGTCGGGGGGCGGACCGTCGCACGGCCCCAGGACCCGGGCGTCATGACCCCGGGCGCGCAGTGCCCGGGCGAGGCCGAGCACCTGCATCTGCACGCCCCCCGGCAGCGACAAGCTGTAGGGGCAGATGAGCCCGATGCGCAGGCGGTCGGTCCCGGACGGCGCTCGGCGGCTCACTGGTACAGCTTCGCGCCGTCGGGGGCCGACGTCGCCCGGTGACGGGGGTGCCCGGGGTCGGAGGGCCAGTTGGGTTGGAGCATGTGCCACTGCTCGGGCGCCCGGCGGATGAGCAGCTCGAGCTCGTCGGCGAGCACCTGGGTGGTGCGGGTCACGTCGTCGCGCAGCCGACCCTGGCGGTCGATGGCGAGCGGGGGGCGGATCAGGGCGCGGTGGTGGCGACCGTCGACGTAGACCGCGGTGGGCAGGATCGGGGCGCCGGTGCGCAGGGAGAGCGTGGCGGGGCCGGCGGGGAGGGTGGTCCGCTCGCCGATGAAGTCGACCTCGACCCCGCCGCCGCCGAGGTCACGGTCGGACAGCAGGCACACGACGTGGTTGGCCCGCAGCGCGGCGAGGACACCGCCCAGCACGTTGGGGCCGACCGCGACGACGTGCATGCCCAGCGACTCTCGCAGGCCGACGAACCAGTCGAAGACGTCGGGGGGCTCGAGGGCCTCCACCACCACGGTGATGGGGACCTGCTGGCAGGCCGCCACCCAGAACCCGGCCCACTCCCACCCGCCGAGGTGGGGCAGGGCGAGGATGACGCCCCGACCGGCGGCCCGACCGGCCTCCACGCCCTCCCACCCGTCGACCGACATGCGTGCCGCCAGCTCGTCGGCCGGCGTACCGGGGAGTCTGAACGACTCGACCCAATAGGCGGCGTAGTTGGCGAAGGTGGCCTGCACGGCCCGATGCAACCGGAGGCCCGCCAGCGTCGGGTCGAGGCGTCGCAGGTTGCGCTCGACCTGCCCCCGGCGGTCGCCGGCGAGGGGCACGACCGCGGCGGACAGCACCTGGCCGGCGAGGCTGGCGACCGGCGCCGGTACCGCTCGGGCGGCGGCGGCACCGAGGCGGTAGAGGACGGCAGCGCGACTGGGCACGAGCGTGGGCGTGGGCTCGACCGAGCGGCGCGAGGCCGCCCGGAGCGGGGCTAGGACGCCCGACCGGGACCGCGAGACGAGCCGCCCCGCCGGCGGGCCTCACTGCGGCGGCGGGCCGCCGTCCCGCGGTTACGGCGGCGCAGGACCGCTTCGGTGGTGCGGGAGGCCCGGCGGGCCCGCCAGCGCAGGGTCAGCGGCTCGGGCAGTGGGCGGGGGGCGCTGGCCTGGCGCCACACGGTCACGAACCGCTGCACCGCGGTGACCGCGGTCAGCACCAGCATCACCCACAGCGTGGGGACCAGCAGTGTGTCGAAGATCAACCCGAAGCCCAGGGCGAGCAGGCGTTCGGCGCGCTCCATCAGCCCGCCGCGAGCGTCGAAGCCCAGCGACTCGGCCTTGGCCCGCTCGTAGGAGATGAGCATCGACAACCCGAGCACGGCCATCGGCAGGATGGCCGCCCGCCCGCCGTCGATCCCGGCGAGGTACCAGGCCACGCCACCGAGCAGGAGGGCGTCGGTGAGGCGGTCGGCGACGGAGTCGAAGAAGGCGCCCCGGGGTGAGGCGGTGCCCGAGGCCTTGGCCACCGCGCCGTCGAGCACGTCGGGAAGCGCGGTGAGGGCGAGGAGGAGGAGGCCGCCACGCAGCGCGCCCCCGCCGATGGCCACGGCGGCGGCGACCGCCATGATGACGCCGATGCCGGTGAGGTGGTCGGCGGTGAGCCCGATGCGGCCGAGGACGGAACCGACCGGCTGCAGCCGCTCCTCCACCGTCGACCTGAACTGCTTGTCGAACACCGCTCGCTCCCTGGGTGCTAGCTGCGCGCGAGCACAACCTACCCGCTGGGCTGCGCCATGGGCCACCACCCACGATTGGGGCGAAACGAGTACCCCGCGGGCGCCGACGCACGCGGCCGCGATGGTGCTCATCTCACGGCGGCACCGGAGCCGTACCTGCACCATGAGGAGCGAGACGATGCGAGAGGTCGCTGCGGCCGGGCCCGTGCCCGAGGGCGCCGGGCGTCGCCGGATGCCGTTCACGGTCATCGACGAAGCCATCCACCTGCTCGACTCGCCGGCCGAGCCGTGGGGGATCCAGCTCGAGCTGGGCGTCGAGGGCCGCCTCGACGAGCATCGGCTGCGGGCGGCCGTCCACGACGCCCTGGCTCGCCACCCGATGGCACGCGCCCGCCAGCCGCCGGGCGGTCGCACCGACCGCAGGTGGTGGTGGGAGATCACCGACACACCCGACGTCGACCCCCTCCGCACACTGACGTGGGCGGACGACGACGCCCTCGATGCCATCCGCGGCGAGTTCTACAGCGTCGAGGTGCCGCTGGCCGAGTCGCCGCCCTTCCGGCTCCGCCTGGCGCGAGGACCGGTGCACGATCTCCTCATGCTGAAGGC